>CAYYUS010000127.1:0-6931 GCA_964474925.1 uncultured Akkermansia sp.
CATGCTTTCCCGTATTGGTCGGTGCATCACTTTTAATTAAAAAACCGATGCTGGCCAGCTCATCAATAAATTTTTGTTCTTTACGGTGATGTAATTGACCGCTGTTAAAACACGCTCCTGTTAGCTCTATTGATAGTGCTTTTGATTCTAGCCATTGCCTTGCTTCTTTGGTCTTACCAGCTCTTATGCCATTGCTGAGGCTGGTATGGATTGCTTTTAGTATGTCCTTTTTATCTTTCATATTCGTTCCGTTTAAACAAAATAATTCCACCCGATGCTTGCATCGAAAAAAAATGACTGGTCAGAAAATGTTTGGCTTAGTGGTTTGGGCTAAGGCAAAAAAATCCCTTTCGAGGTGTCATCCCCGTCATCGCATGGATATTATTTGTTTTGAAACTTGCCCAGTATAAGGCGTTTTACTTCCCTTACTGGTTGAATGGTCTATCGTAGGTCTATTGCCCACCTCAACCGTGTTAAGATAGTGCAAAGGTACGAAATTTATTTGAGCTATGCAAGTTTTCAGAGGCAAAATCCAACGCCATGTCAAAAATATTTTAAGCTGCTAATTTTTTTGGTGTTATTTTTCGCTTGTATAATTGTATTACTGTTGCGCCAGAAAATTGATTATCATAACGTGTCTTAAAATTTAGGCTGTTTAGATAATTGGCAATTTGTCTATAACTCATTCCCTTCTCTTTACAATTTACAATTACAGTTAATGCTTGTCTGTTCCTGTCGTTTCTTATTGCATTTTCCTTTATCACACGTACTCCTTTAGCTCTTGCTTCATTTGTAAGATTCTCTGGTTTTCCTAAGATTACACCTTTTTTACGAAGTTCTTGAAGAGCTTGCTTAGTGCGAATTGCATTAAGCTGGGCTTCTGCCTCAGCCATTGCAGCAAAAATATGAATCGTAAAATTATTTGCACTTGGCATATCACAGGCAATAAACTGTATTCCTGAATCCATCAATGAACTCACAAAAGTTACGTTTCTTGCCAGCCTATCTAACTTTGCTATTATTAAAATGGCGTTATGTTCTTTTGCATCATGGATAGCCTTTTGTATCTCTACCCTTTCTTTCTTCTTTGTACCTGTTTCTACTTCGGTGTATTCATTGACAAGTGTTCCGCTTTGCGATTGAATATAATTCAGTACCGTGTTTTTTTGTGCTGCCAATCCTAAACCACTTATGCCTTGTTCTTTTCTGCTTACTCTAAAATATGCTATAAATTTTTTCATATTGTTGATTTTTTAATTGGTGTAATAAATCATAGCTGTTCGTTTATGATTTATTACAGCGGTTAATTTTTATGCTGTTTGATTGAATTTTTGAACCAATGCCGTAGCCAAGTGTTTTAGATAATCCGTTATTGGCTGGTTATAGAAATCCAATTTACGAAGCGTATGGCTTATTACTTGTTGTTCATTCATTGATGCGTTGAATATCGCCTCAATTACAAACTCGGTATCTATAAGATGGGTTAGACCGTTGGCATCTTTTATTTCAAATAACTGGTAGTTGATTTGCTTTTCTTCAAAGAAGTTTGTTAGGTATGTTTTGCTCATGGTAAAAATTTATACAACAAAATTACCAGGTGTTTTTGGATATTCCCAGGCCACAGCCAGGATTTCTCCAGGATTTATTTGGGTTTCAAGGCATCGAGTAAATCCCTACTATTCTTTCAAGGTAAGTTGTAACTTGAATTATCTCATTTGAACTACATCAAACATTCCTACCTTCTTATGAATTGGTGAATAAAAGAATTTTCGTTGAAGTGGGTTTGCTTCGCTATTGTTTAGATAAATGTTAGAAATACATTGCCTTCGGCAAACATTGATATACTTCAAACACAGTATATCTTAAATACCTCATTTCAATTGATTTGCCGAAGGCAAATTTTAGTTGAGGTATTGGTAAGGTAAAAACTAAATATATTCTTAAATCAACTCTAATTCACTTATAAGATAAATCTAATTGATATGGTATTATACATGATTGCCTTCGGCAACTATTCAATGAAAAATGTTTATTTGTTATAGTTCAATTGCATTACAAGTATATATAGTAATAAATACTATTATATATATTTCTTATTTTATATACAGTATCTTATTAAGTAGTATCTTATATATATCCCATCCTTGACATAGTTCATTTGAACTATATCAATATAAAAAGCCGTGTTCTAGAACCACAATCAACCGCTTTTAGCCCCTGTTCCAAACAATTTTTTAAAAATATTCAAAATCACTTGACTTTTATTTTAAATACAGTATTGTTGTATATGTAGTGTCTGAAAAGCGTTAGAACATCAGAATTACATCAACAAAATAACATGAGAGTAAAACAAAGTAAAAAATGAAAACTAAAACCAATGACACCAACAAAACAGACGAAACCGAAACCTTCCTAAGAATCTTTGATAATGTAAAACACTGTAAAGCTCTTGACTGGATAGAAAGAGCAATCTTAAGCAATCACATATCATTTCAAAAAAATGGCAAAGAGTTCTATCAAACAGATGCTTACCAAGCCAAAGTACTTGGATTAAGCCCAGCACAAATAAACAAATACACAGGCCGTTTAAAAGAACGTGAATTGATTGATACAAAAATAGTTTATGAAACAAATCCTAACGGTGGCAGACCAATACCTGTTCGATACGTTACCGTTATTGACATGTATAAATGGATTACTGGTGATAAAGTACCAGCCGTTAAAGCAATTGTATCTCCTACTAAAAAGAAACAGGCTAAAAGAATCGAAGAACTTACAAAATCAAAAAATGAAGTTGCTACTTCAACTACAATCAAAGATGAGGTAAGCGTAATTCAATCAGTTAATCAGCAAGAAATAAAACCCTCAGTCAAATTAAAAAAAACGAAGAAGGATAAAAACCTTGAAGAAATGCTAGAGGAAGTGGAATCAAAAGAGGCTTTGGTAATCAAGTCAAATTCAAATGAAGTTGCTGAGGTGATAACACTAGATAGTGAAAAGGATATTGACAATACCGTTTCAATTGGTAAGAGTATTATCGAGAAGATTAAAAACAATGAAGAAATGGTATTTAAAAAAGTTAACATAAAATTTGGCGAGGACTGTCTTCCAGATGAGGCATTGAAAATATCAAGTGGAAAATATTTTTTAAAATCAACACTAAAACAAATGGATGGAAGTATTTTTGAATAAAGTATTTGATATATCACGTTTGAAGTAGCACAAGCTTTGGTGTATACTAAAATTTTAAAAAAATATTTTTGGATGAACATTCATTAGGTACTCTATGAGTTATTTTTTTCGGCTAAGATATGCCGAGTAACGGCACTTAATCAAAAACACTATTAGCATTGACATAGGGAGGGTTCCCACACAATTGGGGGGAAGGGAGGGGCATTTACCGAACACTATCAAGTTAATTCGACAAAAACGATGTTTTGAATAGCAAAAACACAATAAGTGTTCAGTCATACCCTTGTATTAAGGTGAGACTATACGCCCTTATGGAACCGTTGCAATGCCACTTAGAACATAATAGGATTTGATTAGGCGTGATATTTATTATAAAGATGCCATGAAGACAACAACGATTATACTCACGCCAGCTCAAGCTAAAATGCTTTTAAAGAAGATGCCCAAAGGCCACAAGATTAAAATATCTGTAAGGGATGCCAATAAAATAATAGACAAGGGCTAATCATATTAGGGTTGTTTCTCGGTCTTCTAAATTTTTAATGTAGCATTCTAAATTACCTTCTATTTTATCGAAAACCCTTGGCAAGTATGAGGAAATTGAATCCATAGTTAATTCAGTTGTTAACGGGAAACCGTGATAATTATTCAAGTGCATCTTGATTGAATTAATTTCTTCAAGGCTCAAGTTTTCAAACGGGTCGTTGAAAGCATAATCATGAAATGAAGAAAGGTGAATGAAGGAACAACCAAATTTGTAAACTGAGTTAGTCCAACCATTAAGCGTGTCAGCCAATTCAACCATTTGCTTATCGGTTACGTTAGCATTATTTCTGAGTTTCCATTTTTGTCCACTCAAGGTAAGATTTATCAAATGATTTCTTTCGTCGATTGATTTACTTAGTAAGAAGATAACTCTAACCATTGAATCAAGTTCTTGTCGTAAAACTGACATTACTTGCCCAGTTAATCTTGTTCTTGAAAGTAGCTGAATTGCTTGCTTATTTTCCTTGGAACGTTGCCTAACTATATTACAAAATTTTTCTGTATTCTCCATATTATCCTTTAGCTAAGTTAAGAATAAAATCCGCTTCTTGTAATATGTAGATTTAACGGCTCAATAGTTCCACTTTCTTCTTGTCAAATTCATCTTTGGTTAATATGCCGTTTTGATATAGCTCTCCTAATTTTTTTAATTCATCCAAGTTAGTAGCGTTTACTTGCGGTTGAGTTGTTTGAGATTTATTTAATTCAAAGTAACTCTTTAATTCTTGCATTTTTTTCTCAAGGATTCTTATTTTACTTAACTCATAATCCATAGCAAAAAAAACAATATTGTTTCCACTACGATTTCCTAATGTTACTTGATAGCCTTTATGTGCAAAGTACCTAACTATGATTTGGTCATAGAGGCCAGTTTCCAAAAACATATCCATCACGAAGCTTGTCCAGATAAAACCAGCCAATAAAAACGATAAGATAAAAATAACTATGGCCAGCCATCCGAAAAATAAATCTTTAGGATTTGCTTCAAAGAATAAAACTGCCCATTCGTCCTTAACAAAAAAAGTTAAGGCAAATGCACCCAGCCATCCGAATACCAGCACACGTGTTGCCATACCTATTGGCGAGAGTTTTGGTTCTACATAATCTATATAGGAAAAATTATCAAGATTCTTCGCTTCGATATTTGTACTACCATTGTTTGCAGTAGCTTTAATACCTTCGGTTGTTACATATACATTCACATCAGTATCGAAGCGAAATGTTTTTACATCGAAGCTATTTGATTCCGAATTGTTGTTTGAATTTTGGTTGACATTATTATTTAAAAGATTGGTATCAGTTTCAAATTTTATTGCTTCTAAGTTTATTTCGATTAATTCGGCCAAGCGTTCCATTCCCTTTTTTGCACCAACACCCCAAATGTCATCGCCTTTGGTTTCGATATGGATTGAGCAACCTTTGGTCTTCGCTGTGATTTCAATACTGACGTTAACGGTTTGCATTCCATAGTTGGTTGTTCCTTTCAAGATTAAACCGCTTGGGCTATCCTTCTTTACCGTGCCAACGGTTAAGAGTGATGTTCTTACAGTTGAGTAGGTTTCTTCTGTGTTAACCGTTGTTTCAAGTGTTTGTTTCATAGTATTACCGACAAACAAATATACGAATAATTCGTCATATATGGCGAGATACTTAGGTTTGATACCATGAAATTTGAGTATGTCTAAAGAAAAGGATATACTAATCAAATTGAGCGATTCTATTGGCAAAAGGGCTAAATCAAAATTCAAGTCCAATGTTGAGTTCGCAAATGTTTGTGATGTAAGCGAAGGAACGATACGTAGAATCCTTCAAGGCGAACAAAATATTTCCGTTAAGGTTTTAAAACGGATTTGTGAAGCTCTCGATATTAAAATGTCGGAATTACTGAAAGAGGTCGGCAACTAACTCTTTCCAAAAACTACTAAGGTTTTTTTATCCAAGATGGTGGTACACTATCCTGCTCAGTAATAAGGTCAGCAGCAAAATCGAAAGAGACTTTCTGGTTGTGGTCTAATTTATTACTTATAGAGCGTATTGCATCTTGAGCTAACTTCCAAAAATAATCGGAAACAGCATCAACGAAAAAATCCTGCGGACTTGGCCTTTTACTTTTTTTAATTAGTTTTCGCTTCACCAAAAAAGATTCTATTTTTTCACCAGAACCGTCACCCCAAAACATCTCTGGGTTAGGTGGGAAATGAACAACTCCATCGCCTTCTATCATTGGTGTCATGTAATGAGTGATTTCCTTGCCATGAGCAATGATATTTCGTATTTGAAATAAAATTTTAATACCCTCCCTTTCCTTATCACTCATTAAAGAAAATATTTCCTTGTTTAAAATGAGGAAACTTACTTCATTAAACTTATCAATTCCATCCGACCTAAGAACCATTCTTTCAAGATGGTTAAAAATAGGTTTATCTCCCTTCCTTTTAGATTTCTCAGAAAATACTAAAATCTGCCTTAACGCAGACGTTAATACTCCTTCAAAATAACATGCTGACAAAAGAATTATAGTGTAATTTAATCCTTGATACACATTCTTGTCCGCCTTAGCTTCTTCTCTTTGTTGTACTAATAAATTTATAGTATTTGGTAAAAATCTCCATGTTGCTGTTGTAATGTATGGATAACTGTTTGTGGTTTTATCGAATGCTACTTTTTTATTTTTTTTAGGTGCCATGTTTTCTTTTGATGTTTGATACACCCCAAATTTAGTGATTAGATGTACAACTAATGGATATTTATCTTTTACACTTTTTCTGTAAAATATAAGTTATGCTTCTTTCATTCGAGTAAACTCATGTTCCCATGCTGGCACACCAATAACACCAGCTACGGTAAACTCACCAAACACCATCTTTTTTTCATCTGCATAACGGACAAAGTATTTTTGGCCTTCTGTAAAACAAAGATAATCTTCGTACCAATGTGCATTTGAAGAAATCTCTTTGCCGTCTTTATAAATGTTGGCGATGTAATTATTTATAACAAGTTTTTCTTCGTTGATGCTAAGGATTATTTTAAATTGACTTCCTTTAACGTTGCCCTCGAAGTACCAAGCTCCGTAAATAAACTTGCCCGTTTTATTTTTTTGTTCGTTACTCATAGTATCAAAATACATTAATCCATTTCTACTGTGCCATCTGGAACACTTTCCCATGTACTACACTTTCTTGACACCATTTTT
>CAYYUS010000128.1:0-5603 GCA_964474925.1 uncultured Akkermansia sp.
TTATCCTTAGGCTCAGGTACCGGCGCTATCGGCTTGGTAAGCATTTTGCGCTGGAAGCGGTATCTTCTATGCGACAATATAGACAGTACAAGATAGGCAGAGATGACGGTGACAAGTAGAAGAAGTGCCATGAATACCACGTTGACACCCATGGGTAGACTATCTTGCAAGCCGAATTGAGCGAGAGCCTGTTCACCGGAGCATCCGAAAGGATCTTGGGACGGATCGCAGTTGGGGAAGGGTCTACTGAACTCATTTTGCATTCCGGCAACAAAGCCATAAAAGATACAATCAATATATGATATCCACTTCAACCATCCTGGAATAGTAGAGGTCACGATCAAGAAGCCAGAATAAATAATCATGGGCAAGAGGATAGTAGGGACACTAGAGAGCACAATGTTCAAATCATCAAATGAGCAAGCCATCAAGACTCCCACGGCAGAGCCATTGGCATAGGCCAGGGCCAGAAGGAGGGCAAGGAAGAGACATCTTGAAAAGGCCGGATTCAAACCAACCAAATAATACAAAATGACCGCACATAGGAATCCACGAAGGAAATCAATGGGCAACTCCACAGCGTATCGAGTCCAAAAGTATGCAAATGTATCGTAATATCGGGATTGGAATTCTCTGACAAAGACTTGTTTTTCAGTGTAAAAAATTTCATACTCAATTCTTTATCGGCAAACGATGAAGTAACTTCATTCAATCTATTTTCAAATTCATCCTTTAATCCTAATTCTTTATAATGAGCTCCTGTTCTTAGATCGGTAATTTGAGTTTCGTAACTTTGTTTAACGTGAGCTAGTTCATTATAAGCTTCTTCTTTTACGCTTTCGATCTGAGTTTCGTAACGAGCAGCGATAGTATCTAATTCAGCTTTTAATGAATTTATCTCTTCAAAACGAGCATCGATCTCAGCTTGTTTCTCAACAAGTTGATCTTTAATGTTGGCACGCAACTCTTTAAAAGAGGTTATTTCACTTTTATATAAAGTATTGTCGCGCTCCATAACGGTTAACTTGGTGTTAAGCACGTCGATGTTCACGCCCAAACGTTTACAGTCTTCGTCCCTAAGGATAAGTTGATTTCTGTAATCGCTTAACGAGCGCTTTAACTCGTTAAATTCTTTGCGCAATGTTACGTCGCTGTCAAGTACCTGTTGTAATTCTGATTTGATGTCGTTGAAACTCATTATTTCACGTTTTTGATTTGGAATAAAAGTAGAGATTCAATTAACTGTAAATGAATTGCTAAGAAACTATGATTACACAAACGCTTGTTAATTACCCACTACGTTATGAGCACTGGATTGTTAATAGCAGAAGTGCTATTTAAAAGAGAATTTTGCTGTTTTTTCGGGACAGCTGATCTTGCTGTTTTGCTCTCCTGCCGTGGTTTCTACGCGAATGATGTTAGTTTGTTTATCGAAGCTATCGTATAACAATGTATTTTCAATATCGAGTGTTTTAAGAGATTTTACTTTTTTATATTCGATATAAATCCAGGTCACATCCTTCTCAATTTCAAAACCAATATAATCGAAGGCGGCGTTTTTTCCATTAACCTTAATGATCAAGTGAGCTTGCAAATACTTGTTTATGAGTTTATTTATCTCTTCTTTATTGGAGCCATTGATGAGGTCGACCGTTTTCCCGTTTAGTTTTTTTAAAGCAGCTTCAAAGTCGTTGGTGAACAGCTTTACGCTTGTTTCTAAAGTATTACTTTTTGAATTCAGTTTAAAATGCGTGACTCCTAGATAGAAAGGATGTGCGGCGCATAAAATGAGCGCGAGAGAAATTATAACTACACTATTTACTACCTTTATCACCACGTAAAGATAATGCAAAACTTCTGGTTATGGTTTAGTACAGGTTTAGAGCACATCACCGACTTAGGTGGTTACGACCATATTTTGTTTGTTACGTTATTAAGTATCAGCTATACTTTTTCTTCTTGGAAAAAATTATTAGTGATGATCACGGCGTTTACTTTTGGACACTCTATTTCACTGGCACTGAGTGTAATTGGCAACATGAACATCAATACAGCTTTAATTGAATTTTTGATCGCATTCAGCATTTTTATAACGGCTGTTTACCATTTAAGAGTAAAGGAAAACAGCAATGCAAAATGGATCTACGTGATTGTTGTTCTTTTTGGATTGATCCACGGAACGGGCTTTTCATATTTGTTAAAGGCCATGTTGGGAAAGGAAGAAGCAATTACGGGTCCTTTATTGTATTTTAATTTAGGGTTGGAAGCCGGACAGTTGTTGATAGTAATGGCAATTTTGAGTTTGAATTTGGCGATGAGTTATGTTAAAGCCATTCCTTTTAAAGTTTACAAGATAGTTGTGGTAAGTTTGATCGGAGTTGTGGCCTTAAAGATGTGTGTGGAGAGGGTTATTGAGTTGTTTTGAATTTCTTGATCGATCATTTGTTATCAGAAATCACTTTTACATTGACATCATTCAAATTTATTGTTTCATTGAATTCGTTGTAGGCTTTTATACGTTCGAATTTTAAACTAATGGATCCGTTTTTTGCTCTTTCAGTTATGGCGGTGATCATCGCTTGAGATAATTTATCATTATTCCCTTCAAAAATTGGTCCGGCTTGGTTACTCGAATCTTCAATAATATACCCAAAGTAGTAATAGATCTTCAGGTTATACTTATTTTTAACTACTACTAGTTTTTTATCATTCAATATCTTTTCTAAAAAAACAAAACCTGTATCAGAACCAGCCAGTATAACTTTATGTGACGGCTCTTCCTTTTTTATTTTGATCTTGGTGGTTTGGGAAAAGACGCAACCTGAGATGAATGTAATAGATATAAGTAGAAATATTCTCATAGCTTAACTTGTATGGTTACCCAATCTATAAAAGGATTTTGTGTTTCAGAATAAGGAAGATTCGGATCTTCACAAATTCGTAATCCGCATACTTGCCATTTTTCAACAATGTCAATTAAAGTTGCACTTTTTGGCTCGAGTAAAATGTATTTGTAAGACTTATCTTTAATCTGAATATCTTTTTCGAGCGTAATTAAATAGACACCTGTCATTTTATTACGACCAGAAAGCTTTTCAATAATTCCATTTATGGGAAACTGGATCTGGGGAAATGTTCCTTTTCGAAGGCGGTTAATTGTTATGCTAGCGTCAATTGGCTTATCTACATTAAAGTACTTTATAAGATAGTATATCCCAATAGGAAGTGCATTAAAGTATAAACTCAAATTTTGATCGTTTTTTAGCGTAAGTCCAAGTCCTAACCCAAAACTCAAGGGAAATGAATTCATAATATTTAAACCAGAATATGTAATGTCTGGAACCTGCATGTAAACCCACAAGTAAAAGAATTTATCGAAATTTTTATTACTACTATAATACAATACAACCCCTGCGAAACCAATTAAGATCGAAATAAGAGAATAAAGATCATAAGTTCGGAAAAGAACATTTAATAGTGTCCAAACATTTACAACTACCACCAATGCGGGAATAATATGATTTTTGGTTTTTTTCATATGTATGAAATGCTTGACAAAAATTAAATATACAAATTTTCCAACTCTTTGTGTTTTCTATCAAAAACTCCGTTCCCTCTGTGGTTTCTGCCTCTAATACCTACACCAACGGCAAATTTTTAGTACCGGATTTTAGATATATCCCCTTATTTTTAGGCCCAATTTCTTATAAAAATCATTAATTTAAGGCCTTCAATTAAATCTATGAAATTAAATCTACTCCTTGTCATTTTTCTGTTTTCGGGTATTATCTTTTCCCAAAACATTCAAAATAATCCAAAGTCAAATCATGCCAATAAATTTGAGCAACTAGGAACCATTCTTCCAACACCAAACGAATATCGCACAGCATCGGGAGCACCGGGTGCTAAATACTGGCAACAAAAAGCCGATTATGATATTGATGTTACGTTGGACGAGAAGAATTTAAAAGTATATGGCACAGAGTGGATCACTTATACAAATAATTCGCCTGATGTATTAACGTATTTGTGGTTGCAGTTAGACGAAAACCAACACGATCCAACAAACGATATGAATTATATGGAAGAAGGCAGCATTGGCAACAATACCGTAACTACCGAAGATTTTGTAAAGAGTTTAGATAGAAAAAGTGAACTGCAAGGATTGGGTGATAAAATTGAAGAGGTAACCGATGAATTAGGAAAACCTTTAAAATACACCATCAATCAAACTATGATGCGTATTGATCTTAAAAAACCGTTGGCATCAAAAGGTAAAGTAAAATTTAAAGTAAAATGGAATTATAAAATGTGTAATCGCCTAACAATTGGTGGTCGTGGTGGCTACGAATATTTTCCGGATGATGGAAATCATTTATTTACCATGACACAATGGTTCCCGCGTATGTGTGTGTACAGCGATTTTCACGGTTGGCAAAACAAACAATTTACAGGCAGAGGAGAATTTGCATTAGCCTTTGGAAATTATAAAGTAAAAATGACAGTGCCCGCCGATCACTTAGTGTGTAGCACGGGCGAATGCCAAAATTACCAACAAATATTATCTCCAGCACAATTTGCACGTTGGCAAAAAGCACAAACTGCTACCGAACCGGTTGAGGTAGGTTTATTGGCCGATGCTGAAGCTGCAGAAAAAAATAAAGCATCAGGAACTAAAACATGGATCTTTAAAGCAGATAGCGTTCGCGATTTTGCATGGGGAAGCTCACGTAAATTTATTTGGGATGCTATGCCTGCAAAGTGCGAAGGTAAGCGCGTGATGTGTATGAGTTTTTATCCTAAAGAGGCTTATGGTTTGTACAGAAAGTATTCAACCAAAGTTGTGGCGCATACAATTAAAACGTATTCGAAATTCACCATTCCTTATCCATATCCGGTTGCGCAAAGTATTGAAGCGTCAAACGGAATGGAATATCCAATGATCTGTTTTAATTTTGGAAGAACGGAAAAAGACGGAACTTATACAGAAGGTGTGAAGAATGGAATGATCCTAGTAATTATTCATGAAGTAGGGCACAACTTTTTTCCAATGATCATTAATAGTGATGAACGTCAGTGGACATGGATGGATGAAGGCTTGAATACATTCGTACAATTTTTAACAGAGCAAGAGTTCGACGCAAACTATCCTTCGCAACGAGGTGCAGCTTACAAAATTTGCGATTATATGCGTTTACCAAAAAATATGTTGGAGCCCATTATGACCAACAGCGAGAATATTTACAACTTTGGTGCAAACGCTTATGGCAAACCTGCCACGGCCATGAATATTTTACGAGAAACAATTATGGGTCGCGAATTATTTGATTACGCGTTTAAAGAATATGCAAGGCGTTGGGCATTTAAACATCCGGAACCTGCTGATCTTTTCCGCACAATGGAAGACGCAAGTGGTGTTGACTTAGATTGGTACTGGAGAGGCTGGTTCTATGATATAGACCCTGTTGATATTAGTATTGATACTGTAAAAGCATTTAAGATCACTGCAGGAAAAACTGTTCCTGTAAAAATGGATACGGCATATAGTTATCCTCCGTACAAAGATCCTTTTGTAAATATATCGCAGATCAGAAATAAAGAGC
>CAYYUS010000128.1:5613-6905 GCA_964474925.1 uncultured Akkermansia sp.
CATTGGTACATATTGACACAACGTTACGCGATTTTTATTCGCATTATAAATATCCAACCGAAGTTGTAAAGGAAGTAAAGGACAGATATGATAATTATGATGAAATGCCAGACACGGCGTTTGCAAAATTTGAAGGCTCTTATGTGTACGACATTAAATTTTCGAACAAGGGCGGATTGGTAATGCCAATTATTATTCAATGGATCTATACCGATGGTTCAAAAGAAATTGAACGCATGAATGTTGGTTTATGGCGCAAGAATGAAAATGAAGTGCGCAAAACATTTTTGAAGAATAAAAAAGTGTTGGCTATCCAATTAGACCCTATGAGAGAAACAGCCGATATTAACGAAAAGAATAATACCTGGAATATAAAGGCAGAGCCTGCTAAATTTGAGGTGTTCAAAGCAAAATCGGTAAAGAGAAGAAGAAATAACCCAAGCAAGGGAGAAAATCCAATGCAAAAAGCCAAACAAAAATAGGGCGCCTTGTCCATTTTGTTTAATTTTGGGGCATGAATTTCTGGAAACGTTTAAGATTTTACGGCATTGGTTTTGGAATAGGCCTTTTGATCGTTTACGCCATGTTTGGTAATCGCAGTTGCGCCAGTCCCGGCCAAGTAAAAATGCGCGAATTATCATTTCAATATTTTAGATTAAGTGATAAGGCACGTTGCAAAATGAATTGTTTACAGCTTAACGAGCACCTTCTGAAAATTAAATTACGGCATTTTGAAATTAACTATGATAAAAGCGATGTACATAAAGTGCCTTGCGGTAGTTATTTTATTGAAGAACAAAGAGAGCATGCAGGCGAATACAATTTTAATTTAGTGATGTACGATTGCGATAGCGTTACCGAAATTAACGATATCAATATTTTGAAAGCGCAACAAACCTGTACATGTCAATAGCGTCACTATATAGCGATGAACATTTTATGCGTGAGGCTTTAAAGGAAGCACAAAAAGCATTTGATGCAGATGAAGTTCCCGTTGGTGTTGTAGTAGTTGCAAATAATAAGATCATTGGAAGAGCGCATAATTTAACCGAGCGTTTGAACGATGTAACAGCGCATGCCGAAATGCAAGCCATTACAAGCGCTGCCAATTCTTTAGGCGGAAAATATTTAACCGACTGCACAGTTTATGTTACGCTTGAGCCCTGCGTGATGTGCGCCGGAGCTTTAGCATGGAGCCAGGTAAGTAAATTGGTTATTGGAGCGCCTGATACTAAAAAGGGTTTTGGTTTATTAGAACAAAATGTACTGCATCCTAAAACTGAACTTATAAA
>CAYYUS010000129.1:0-407 GCA_964474925.1 uncultured Akkermansia sp.
ATATCCAAGGAAGAAATTTACCTTCTTCGTTGTACTGACCTTTTTTTAAGGTTTGGATCACTTTTAGAAATGTATCCTGAAATACATCTTCGGCTAAAGCTCGGTCTTTAACAATTACCAAAATACTCGAAAAGAGTTTTGATTTGTGACGTTGTAGGAGAGTTTCTAAGCCTTTTTCGTTACCCTTGAGGTATAACGCAACTAACTCGTGATCAGTTAATGATTGAATAGACATGTTTACTTGCTTTTAATTAAAGTTCTGTTTTGCTAGTAAAGGTCTATTCTATGGCTTAGTTTTTTAATTGGTTATTAGGGCAAATATAGGCCATTTAGGTCAAGAGCCAAATCCATATCTGTTAAAACCGACCTGTAGTTGAGTGAAATGTTGTTTTAAATGAGTGAAATAA
>CAYYUS010000129.1:417-1126 GCA_964474925.1 uncultured Akkermansia sp.
TCTCAAAATTAAGCCCTAATTTTGCATCCCGATGTCCCAAATAGCCGATATATCTAAGGTTGATGCCAAAACCCATATTATCATAAAAGGCGCCCGCTTACACAATTTAAAGAATATAGATGTAGTTATACCCCGTAATAAGCTAGTGGTTATCACTGGTTTATCTGGGTCGGGTAAGTCAACTCTGGCATTTGATACACTTTATGCAGAAGGCCAAAGACGGTATGTGGAGAGTTTATCGGCCTATGCAAGGCAGTTTTTGGGCCGTTTAGAAAAGCCTCAAGTTGATTATATAAAAGGGATATCTCCTGCAATTGCTATTGAGCAAAAAGTAGTGTCGCGTAATCCGCGTTCAACTGTTGGAACGGTAACAGAAATCTATGATTATTTAAAATTGCTTTTTGCTCGCGTTGGAAAAACTTACAGTCCGGTGAGCGGCAAATTAGTGATGCGTCATAGAATTAGTGATGTAGTTGATTTTGTAATGAGCCAAGCGGTGGAATCGAAAGCACTTGTTACAGTAAAATTAAAAGAGAAAAAAGAGCGCACACTTTCAAAACAATTAGAACTATTAAATCAGGGTGGTTTTTCGCGTGTGATCACTACTGATGGAATTCAAAAGATAACTGAACTTGATCTTAAGAAAATAAAAAGGAATGCTGACATTTCTTTATTAGTAGATCGCATCATTGTACAAAAAAATGATGAG
>CAYYUS010000129.1:1136-6891 GCA_964474925.1 uncultured Akkermansia sp.
TGAGGATCTATTGAACAGGATTTCGGACAGCGTACAAACCGCTTTTTACGAAGGTGGTGGTGAGTGTGATGTGATCATTGAAGATACTAAGGGTAAAAGTACAGTTCACCATTTCAGTAATTTGTTTGAGATGGATGGAATTAGCTTTGAAGAACCAAGCGTAAATTTCTTTTCGTTCAATAATCCTATTGGTGCTTGCAAAACCTGCGAAGGCTTTGGAAGTATTATTGGTGTTGATCCTGATCTTGTTATTCCAAATAAAAGTGCGAGTGTATTTGAGAATGCAGTGGCGTGTTGGAATGGCGAGACCATGAGTAAGTACAAAAACCAATTATTAAAGAACGCGCATAAATTTAATTTTCCGGTACATAAGCCCATTGTAGACCTTACAAAAGCACAATACAAACTATTATGGGAAGGTAATAGCCACTTTGAAGGCATAAATGCTTTTTTTGAAATGCTTACGAAGGAGACCTATAAAATTCAGTACCGCGTAATGTTGGCAAGATATAGAGGAAAAACTTCTTGTCCTGATTGCGAAGGAACACGTTTACGTAAAGATGCTAATTATGTGAGAGTAGGCGAGAAGTGTTTGCGCGAAATTATTTTAATGCCCGTTGCCGAAGCTCAAACGTATTTTAAGAATTTAAAATTGAATGCTTCCGATGAAAAGATCTCAAAACGCTTATTAATTGAGATCAATAATCGCTTACAATATTTAATGGATGTTGGTTTGAATTATTTATCACTCAACCGTGTGGCCAATACATTAAGTGGGGGAGAAAGTCAGCGCATTAACTTAGCAACACAATTAGGCAGCAGTTTAGTTGGAAGTTTATATATTTTAGATGAGCCAAGTATAGGTTTGCATTCAAGAGATACGGAGCGTTTGATAAAGGTATTGAGAGAATTACAACGCCAAGGAAATACGGTTATTGTTGTTGAACACGACGAAGAAATTATGCGCGCAGCGGATGTATTGATCGATATTGGTCCGGAAGCAGGAACAGGTGGGGGAAAATTAGTGTTTCAAGGTAAACATGCTGATCTGGTAAAAAGTAAGGAAAGCTATACTGCAAAATATTTAACCAAGCAATTGGAAATTAAAGTTCCAACTATACGAAGAAAATTCAAAGAGTTTATTGAGGTAAAAAATGTAACTGATAATAATTTAAAGAATGTTTCGGTAAAATTTCCTTTAAATACCTTATGTTGCGTTACCGGTGTTAGTGGTTCAGGTAAATCTACCTTGGTAAAAAAAGCTTTAGTGCCGCGGTTACAAAAATATTTGGATGGATTTTACGCGAACGTTGAGCACAAGAGCATAATTGATGGAAGTTTAAAACAAATTAAGCAAGTAGAATACGTTGATCAAAACCCAATTGGAAGATCATCGCGAAGTAATCCTGCAACTTACACAAAAGCTTACGACGAAATAAGAACTTTGTTTAGCGAGCAGGGTTTAGCAAAACTCCGCGGATATAAAGCAGGTCATTTTAGTTTTAATGTGGATGGTGGACGTTGCGAAATGTGTCAGGGCGAAGGAACTATTACAGTGGAGATGCAATTTATGGCCGATATTCAGTTGCCATGTGAATCGTGCAAAGGCAAACGCTTTAAAGCAGATACCTTAGAGATCTTATACAAAGGAAAATCTATTGCTGATATTTTGGATATGACCATTGATGATGCGATCAGCTTTTTCTCTGGTGATGATGAAAATAGAATTGCGATGAAGATCGTTGATAAATTGAAACCATTGCAGGATGTTGGTTTAGGCTATGTGCATTTGGGACAAAGCAGCAGCACCTTAAGTGGGGGAGAAGCACAACGAATTAAATTGGCAACATTTTTAGGAATGGGCGGCGCTAATAATTCAGTTCTATTTGTATTTGACGAACCCACTACAGGTTTACATTTTCATGATGTATCAAAATTATTAAAGTCGTTTGAAGCGCTCATAGCTAAAGGACATTCCATTATAGTTATTGAACATAATTTGGATGTGATCAAAAGCGCTGACTGGGTAATTGATCTTGGTCCCGAAAGTGGCGACGAAGGCGGTTATATTGTTTTTGAAGGCACGCCGGAAGGATTAGTTGCAAATAAAAAGGGGTATACAGCAAAGTATCTTAAAGAGAAATTGTAATTATTCGATGATCAATTTCTTTGTTGTTTCTACATTACCAACTTTGATCTTCATTAAATAAATACCGCTCTTGAATGTTTTAAGATCCATTTCGAAATTATTTTCTCCTGAGTAAACAGTTTGTTTTAGACGATCGATCTGTTTTCCGATTATATCATAAAGTTCTATGATCACCTCATTTGTGCCATTGAGATCTACGGTAACATTTATTTTTTCAGAAGCGGGATTCGGGAAAATTTTAGCATTCATAATACGTTGAGTAAGTTCATTCATTCCAACTGTACAGGCGAACGTATGCGCTAGTGAAAAAGAGAAATCAATATCTATACTGGAATAGTAATTGTCAATTGGATTACCGATCTCTGTACTTATATTATTGGATACCGTAAGTGGAACCGTGAAAGAGTTTACGGTAGGAGAAACGCATCTATATTTTGAAACCGCACTCATATAGTGGAAGAATGCCGCATTCTTCACGCGTGGATGAAAGCCCGTAGTTGGATCAGTAACTGAGTGTTTTTGCGAAGAAAGTAAACCGTCATTTATCCGGCGACATCTCATTTTTATATTAGGGAATTGGTTTGTTTTTTTGTAAAGAGCAGATGTTAACGCAGTATCTGTTTCAGTCCAAGAGTAAAGAACATATTCTCCATCGTAAGAACGCGACATTTGCAACCTTGCCAGAGCGGCATCAATAGTGAATCCCGGTAATGGAGGTGATGGACCACTTACCCAATCTGTCCATGGAAAAGGCGCAGGTAACTGTGATTCTGTTCTTGGTAACGATTGTGTTCCGCAGGAATCAATAATGTTGCACGACCAAGAAGAAATACCGTCACCAACAAAATCTACAAGGTAAGGCCATTTATTGACATTGAATTTCCAAAAGTGACCAGGATTACCACCAACAGTGTATGTGTGAATTGTATTCAAAGAATCATTGTGAGCGCTCCAGGTAGATCTAATCATTGTAAAAATATGAAGTTTGCCTTGTGCATCGATCATAAGATCAATATCATTCTCTACATCAAAATTTGGAACGGTAAAACTTGGCGCTACATTTATAGGACTTAATGAATTTAATAGTTGACTATATGATGATGAATTGAAATCGATCCCATTAACTATGACCCAACTCGCTCCGCCATTAGTTGTTTTGTAAATGATAGGTTGCCAACCTTTATTATTTCCTGTGCTTCCCACTCTAGTTCCTATGAATACCATATAGCCCAAGGTTCCATTGGGATCCCATGCCATGTAAGGGGTTTTTGATAGTTGTTTTGAGCCATCACTTTTTACAACTGAAGGAGGAATGAGACTGTCGCAGGTCCAAATGAACTGGCCTGAGTTGAACGTTCCTTTAGTGATGATTGCACCACGTAAACCAAAAGCGGGGTCTGTTGTAGAATTAGGATCGTTAACAATGGTGCCTAATGAAAATGCAGATTGATCTGTACTTGCAAATGAGTTTTGCGGACGATGTTGCTTTTTCATGCTTGGCGATGTTGTTGAACCGAAGTTTGGCCCTGTATTGGAAAAGAATTGTACATCAGCTCCAAGAGAATTCGTTCCCGCACTTGTTATCCTTTTACTGGCATACCAACTTCCGTTCCATTGTGGGCTTTGTATAGAAGGACCACTTCCAACAACGTATGCGTTAGTATATGTTGTATTTCCAGGTGGATTCCAAATCCCTCCTTGGGGATAACGTGCCTGGTTAATGGCATCTCCATATAATAAGGTGCTGTCCCACAGCGTCCCCATATTCCTTCCTAAATAAGCTACAACTGCACCAATATTTGAAATCGTGCCGGGATTAGTTACATAGGTTGGACTTTTCCTTTGAATAAAACAAACGGTGTTCAATTGTAAATTGTAACTCAATGGTTTTGCGTTCGGACTTAGAACAGTAAAAATGTTTGGTGAGCCGGAAATGCGATTGAACTGCGCAGTAAAACTTGATATACTGTTCAATTTATTTTCATTGGTTTGCGCTTGGGTAATTATTGTACTTAATAATATGGTCCAAAAAAGTAAAGGTTTCTTCATGTACCGGAGTTTAGTTATTACTAATTTAGTAATATATTTCCATTAAAGCAATACCTCAAAACTAGGATTGTTGCGATACTAATGCCGTTCGTTACAAAAAATCTGTTTTTTAGGTTAATTGGTAAGTTCAAAAATCAGAAGGCTTTATTTCTTCTGATATAATACACTCACATTAAAGGCTCCACCGCCTCCACGAACTTTTTTCCATTTTTTAAATACACTTTCCCTTATATAAGCGGGTTCGCTATTTTGACCGGCGAAGCAGAAGTCCTTAATGCTTACTTTTTCCATCAAACATTCTAGGCTAACAAAAAAACCGTCGTAAGCTCTAATATCATATGAGCTGAGGTCTAATGATACTTCGCCTTGCTTTACGTTTGTTTTAAAAATGATCGATTTTTTTAGAATGTTCTTTGTAGGATAGAACTCATTAGAGGAATAGATATTCAAACGAAACACCAAGCTATCCGGTAGCTGATTTTTGATAATGTAAAATTGAAAATCAACAACTTTCAGAAGTTTTTTATTATCATTTGGAATTCTGATAGCTGCTTCCACGCCTTTCCAGTTATTCTCTAAACCAACAAAGCCGGTACAATTTGTTTTATCGTAATTTGTTATACCCAATTTTTTTCGAAATAGTTTTTTAGCATTTACTTCTACTTCTTCCAATTGTTGGTCGCTTGACAATAAACGAATTTCATTTGCGCCGGGTGTTTTTAATTGAACAATAGAAATGTATTGTTCTTTATATCCTATGGCGTAAAATTTGATGCTGTCGGCTTCATCATATTCACTAAGTTCTAAACGAAAAATCCCTTTTTCATTTGATAATACGGCGGTGGTGTGTTTTAAACTTCCAATGGCAGCGTAAGGAATTGCTTCGTTCTTTTCATCTACTATTTTTCCACTAATACTTACCTGTGCAGATAAACCAGTAAAAAGAATACTTAATAAAAGAGTAAAGTATGGCTTCATAAGAGTTTTGAGAATTCCTCCCAAAATTTCGGGAATGATTTACTTACAACTTCTTTATTTTCGATGATCATATCTGGATAAAGAGACTTCAAAGGAGCAAAGCTCATCGCCATGCGATGATCGCCATAAGTGTTCACTAAAATATCAGCGTTCTTACTTATGGGATCATATCCTTTTATGTGAAGTGAAGTAGGAGTGATCTCCACAAGTGCTCCAAATTTTTCCAATTCATTTTTAAGGGCAATAATTCGGTCGGTCTCTTTTATTTTTAAGGTCTTTAAACCTGTAAGATCAGCGGTAATTCTAAGACCAACACAGGTTGCAGAAAGTGTTTGCGCTATATCCGGACAATCTGTAAAATCAAAAGCAAAATGATCTACTTTTTTAGTTGTTTTAGATATGGTAACATGATCGGTCTCAAATTCGGAATTTATTCCAATATTCTTAAAAAGCTCAACGATCTTTGAATCTGCTTGCAGGCTATTTTTTGATAAACCTGTTAATTCGATTTTTTCAAGATCGCCAAGACCTAAGGCGCTATAGAAATAACTTGCGGCACTCCAGTCACTTTCATTATAA
>CAYYUS010000130.1:0-4474 GCA_964474925.1 uncultured Akkermansia sp.
TTTTCTTTACGTCTACCGGAGAAACTCCTTTTTGCATTTGGTTCAAAATTTCTTCCGGATCTTCACTACGAGGATTATCGGAAGTTAAGATGATCTTATTGCTTAATTCGCAGGCAATGCCAGCCATAATGGGACGCTTTGTTGTATCTCTATCGCCGCCACAACCAACCAAGGTTATTACTTGTTCGTTACCAGTGCGAATATCTTTTATTGTTTCTAAAACATTTTTTAATGCATCTGGTGTATGTGCGTAATCAATAATACCAATAACACCACCTTTAGATTTAAAATATTGAAAACGACCTTCTACCGAATTTAAATTGCTTAAAGCGGTGAGTACATTTGTTTTATCTTGTTTTAAAAGAACAGCAGTTGCATATACTGCCAAAACATTGTAGGCGTTAAACGAACCGATCAATTTTACCCAAACTTCTTTATTATCGATATTGAGCAATAGCCCGTTCAAATGATTTTCGATGATCTTGCATTTAAAATCAGCAACAGTTTTTAAACTGTAAGAGTATTTGCTAGCCTTCGTATTTTGCAGCATGATCTTACCATTTTTATCATCCACATTAGTTAATGCAAATGCATCTGACGACAACTGATCAAACAAACCTTTTTTTGCTTTTATATACTCATCAAATGTTTTGTGATAATCTAAATGATCATGTGTAATATTGCTAAAAGCTGCTCCTGCAAATGAAATTCCGGTAACGCGATGCTGAACAATGGCATGAGAACTCACTTCCATAAAAGCATACTCACAGCCTTGCTCTACCATGGTATGCAATAGTTCGTTAAGCGTTAATGCGTCGGGAGTTGTATGCGTTGCAGGAATAACGGTGTTATTTATTTTATTTTGAACGGTTGATAATAGGCCTGCAGAATATCCAAGTGATCTGAATAAGTTGAATAGTAAAGTTACCGTAGTAGTTTTTCCGTTGGTTCCGGTAACTCCAACCAGTTTTAGTTTTGTTGATGGATTATCAAAATAATTGCATGCAATGAATCCTAAAGCTTCGTGTGAATTTTTTACTTTCACATAAGTAACTTCCGCTTTACGTTCTTTTGGAAGTTCTTCGCAAATAATGGCAATAGCGCCATTTTCAATTGCTTTTAAAATAAATTCATGACCATCGCTGGCTTCCCCTTTAATGGCAACAAACACCGAATCCTTTTTTACTTTTCGTGAATCAAAGGTTACTGATGAAATAGCCGAATGCGTAGAGCCAATGATCTCTTCCAGTCTTACCTTATATAATATGTCGCTCAGCAGTTTCATTAACTCAGTGTCAAAATAATTTTATCGCCTTTATTGTATTTTTGTCCAACCGAAATACTTTGTTTTTTTACAAGTCCGTAACCTTCCAGTTTTACATTCAATCCTTTATTCTCTAATAAGTACAAGGCATCTTTTGCAGAAAGACCACTCAAATTTGGAATGAATCCTTTTTTAAGTGTGTCTTCTAATTTAGCTTCAGCTACATTAAGTTTTGTGCTGTCGCTATAATTTCTAGAAACATAGGTTGAACTCGCAGGAATATTTTTACTTGGAATATTAAGTTGCTTGATCACTTTATTTAATTCATCACCTTTTAGCATCGCAATAACCGGTGTTCTATTGATCACGTTGTTTTGATCATTGATAGGCGAAAGGAAATCTAAACTTCCTGAATAAACTTTTTCGGCTATTTCCTTAAATACCGGACCGGCAACTAATCCGCCATAATAAATACCATTGCTCGGAGAGTTGATGATAACGATACAAGTGTATAAAGGATTATCAGCAGGAAAATATCCAACAAACGAAGCTTGGTATGTACGTTGATTGCCTTTACCGTAAATACCATTTTTAGCAATAGCTGCGGTTCCGGTTTTACCACCAACTTTAAATGCGGTAATATTCAAACCTTTTCCTGTACCATTTAAAACAACACCTTCTAATAATTCTTTAGCTTTTTTTATAGTGTTTGGTTTTACAACTTGTTCGTTAATGATCTCTGTTCCAAATTTCATCACTGTATTATCATTACGTTTAATTTCCTTTACAAAATGTGGCTTTACCATTTTACCATTATTGGCAATGGCATTGTAAAGTGTTAAGGTTTGTAATGGTGTGATCAAACTTTCGTAACCGTAACTCATTTGAGGAAGCGTAACACCACTCCAGTCTTTGTCTTTTGTTTGTTTGATCAACGGCTTTCCTTCGCCGGGAATTGTAAGCCCTAAAGGCTTGTTCAATCCAAATGAATTAAGTCGATCAACAAATTGTTGCGGGTTTTTTGAATAGTATTTTGTAACTAATTTTGTTGTTCCAACATTCGAGGATGTTTCAAAAACACGCTTAGCTGTGATCTTCTCGGCTTCCGGCTCGTGCGAATCACTTACAGTGATATCATAATAATTGCATTTTCCTCTACCAACTTGTACTTGTTCATCTAAACTAAGATTATAGTCTTCGAGCAACGCAAGAAAAGACGCAAGCTTAAAAGTTGAACCGGGTTCTGTTGGATAACCAATAGCATAATTCAGCGACTCGTAATATTCTGTAGAATCTTTTCCACCTTTGGTTAAATTCGCAATTGCTTTTATAGCGCCCGTTTTTACTTCCATTAACACAGCACAACCATGCGTTGCATTATTTTTTAGGAGTGCTTTTAAAAGAGCATGTTCCGCAACGTCTTGAATATTGATGTCAATAGTTGTGTAAAGGTCACTTCCGTCTTTTGGCTCAACTTCATTCTCATCGTTAATTGGTCTCCAAACATCTCCTGCAATTTTTTGCATTAAACGTCTACCGCTAATACCCGTAAGTGAAGTATCAAACGCGCCTTCTAATCCAACAGGTTTTACTCCATCGCGCGCTAAGCCAATAGTACGCGCAGCTAGTAGTCTAAATGGACGCTCGCGTTTATTGGTTTGAAGTGTTACTAAACCACCTTTACTTCCTTTACGAAGAATAGGGAATTTTTTAAGCGATTGAAGATCTTTATAAGATACACTGCGTTGCAATAGCACATAACGGTCTTTTGTTTTGCGAGCGCTATTTAAAATTCGTAAATATTGAGTTTCAGTTTTGTCTTTAAATAATTTGTGCAGACAATAGGCTAGTGAGTCTTTATTCTCACGAAATAATTTTTCGTCGATGCTTGGCGCGTTGATATCAATTCCAATTTCGTAGTAGGGGAGGGAGGTAGCCAGCAATGCCCCGTTCACATCAAAAATATTACCGCGAACGGCTTCTATTTCGTGAACTTTTGTGGTGAAAGCTTCGGCTTTTGCTTTCCATTCATCGCCTTGCACAAATTGGATCACTATGATACGATACAAAATTGAAAGTGAGAAGACACAAAGCAGGACGTAAACCAAATAAATGCGCGATAGTATATCTTTTTTCTCTTTCAATTCTTTTGTTGCTGTTTTTTATAGAGTTGTGTACTGTCTACTTTAATTTTTAAAGGCGGCGTAATAGGTTCTTTTAGCCCAATTGGTTCAGCAGCTTTAGCAACTTCGCTTTGTTTGCTGGCAAACATCAATTCGCTTTTGGTATAAATAAATTCTGACTTTAATTCTTTTAAATTGTTGGTGATCTTATTTACGTCTCTAATGGTATCATCGGCGTAATAACCATAAGCAATGTATGATGTAGCCATTACCGCCATAAATAAAATAAAAGGAACGTGTTTAAAGTTCTTTTCATTTGCTAAAAAAGTTCCACTGAAAACCCCTGATAATGCTTTTGCAAGCACACCCTTTTTTCCCGGCCGCGCATTTGCTTTTTTTACGGGCGCTTGCTCTACCAATTCTTCAACGGGCCCTTCTTTTTTTATGTCGCGTATTTTATTCGCCATTATATTTTTTCAGCAACTCTTAATTTTGCGCTTCGTGCTCTTGGATTTCTTTCGATCTCATTTGCACTTGGCAAAATTGGTTTTGTTGTTAAGTTCGTATATACTTTTGTTGTTGATCCGTAGATCACATCTCTTTCAATTATTCCTTCGGTGTTACCGCTCTTAATTATATTCTTCACCAATCTATCTTCTAAGCTGTGATAAGAAATTACCACCAATCTTCCTCCGGGTTTAAGAACCGTGTAACAATCGTTCAAACATTCTTTAAGTGCTTCTATCTCCTGATTTACTTCAATGCGTAAGGCTTGAAATAAGGGAGCTAAGAATTTATTCTCTTCGTGCTTTGAATGACAACTCTTGGTAATTTCTTTCAGATCCTCAGTTGTTTCAATTTCTTTTTCCTCGCGATGTTTGCAAATAAGCCAGGCTACTTTTTTAGCATTGCTTATTTCTCCATACTCTTTAAAAACAGAAACGAGTTTTTCTTCTGAATACTCATTCACAATTTTTTTCGCCGTGAGATCACTATTCTGATTCATGCGCATATCCAAAACGGCATCAAATCGTATAGAGAAACCGCGCTCGGCCGAATCAAACTGATGAGAAGAAACGCCTAGATC
>CAYYUS010000130.1:4484-6877 GCA_964474925.1 uncultured Akkermansia sp.
TATTCCGTCAACTGTTTTTACACCATTTAGCTTCAAGTAATTTTTCATGAAGCGAAAATTTTGCGGTATCAAAACAAAACGAGGATCAGCCAAAGCATTCTGCTGTGCATCCGGATCCTGATCAAACGCGAACAGTTTTCCTTTTGCACCTAATTTTTTAAGAATAGCTTTTGAATGTCCGCCCCCACCAAACGTAAGGTCCACGTAAACGCCATCGGGTTCCATATTCAAATTCTCAATACACTCATTTAAAAGAACGGGTATATGATAAGCGTTATCACTCATCATCATTAAAATTCAATCCACCTAAAACATCTTGTGCCAATTGTTCAATGTTCACATCTTGGTTCAGGAATTCTTCATACAATGTTTTATCCCAGATCTCGATCACATTATTGCTGCCAAGTACTTTTATGTCTGATTTAATTTCTGCGTGTTGAGTAAGTGATCTAGGAATCAATAATCGTCCCGATGAATCGGCGTCGGAATTTGTAGCACCACCGGTAAAGCGACGAACAAAAACGTCGTTAGCTTTAATTAATCGGTTTAACTTGCTGAGTTTGTTGTTCAAACGATTCCATTCACTGATGGGATAAAGCACTAAACATTTTTGGTGCAGGTTGCGATTGATCACAAAACCTTTATCAAAAACGCTATCCATCTGCTTGCGGAGGTCCACAGGGAACATGAAACGCCCTTTTGCGTCCACTTTACAGTCGTATTCTCCTATGAGGCTTGCCATCCCTTGATTTCTAATGATTTAACAAAAATACGTATAGTTTTACCACTTTTTACCACTTTGAGACACTTTTTACCACTTCTGTTGAAAAAATGGTCGTTATTAACATTGTTAGTATCCTAAAAATTTTGTATAATCAGGACTCAAGAATTCTTTTTTTGCCTGTGTTTACAGGCGTTCCACGGGCTTGGCCAAAAAATGAGTCGTTCGAGAAGTTGGCTTTTTAAGCCTAAGGATATTAACAAGTGTTATATGGATTTTAGCCCAGACTTTTTAGGACCTTTTTTAGGCAAAAAGGTTCCAATTATTGAGCACATTATAAGGGTAAGATCAAAGATCAGTTACCAAATTCCCATACGTTTTGCATCTATCCATCAAAGCGAATTATGATCGAGGTAACACTGAGCGTTGAATAGAACATCTGCATTGATCTCATTTCAAAAAAGAACTTTCTTAAAGTGGATCAATGAAGGACCTTATGCATAGCTCTCAAAGAGCAATAAAAGGCGCTGCGTAATAACCGAGGTAATTTTTAATATAGCGTTAGAATTGTGTATGGTAGTGATCGTACTTAAACCCTGATAAATTTTATTATATTTGATTAATGGCGAAACGGTTCAGGTTCATTATTCTATTTAGTTGTTTACTTGCAACGCATTTGGTTGTTTCCGACACCATTCCTCAAGAACGAGCCATTGTGATCAGTGATCACGCCACAATTTTTGAGAATGATGTAAAATGGCGTTTTTTCCTCGGCGATAATGCAGAATATTCAAAAGTTGATTTTGATGATACTCATTGGAAATATGCAAACACACATTTATTTGCCAGTGATTCTAATGCCTTTAATTTTAAAGGTTATGCATGGTTCCGTTTGCATATTAAGATCGATTCAACGGCCCAATTAAAGACCTACGTTTTGTCCATGTCGCAACTGGGATCGTGCCAGATATTTTACAATGGAAAATTTGTAAAACAGATAGGCGCTTATAAAGCACCAGGAGATGAACGGAAAACCGGAAATAATGATCCTTTCTTTTTTGTGCCTTTGCCCGGAGATAATATTATAGCGATCCGTTACGAAAATAGAGAGTATGAACATAGCTATCATAACGCATCGGGAATGAAACAATATGGTTTTGAATCAAGGATCCTTCCGGCAGAAGAGTATTGGAAGGTGAAGCTCAATGATGTTATGACAAGCGGAGTTACCTTAACTTTTTTTGTTTATTTGTTTACAATAGGTTTAGTTCATTTTTTGCTCTTCATTTTCTATAGGGCTCGGCGATCTAATCTTCATTTTTCGCTTTTTTGTTTTTTATTCAGTTACTATTTTTTACATCCATATCTACTTGCCTGGGTGCTTAACTCACCGGTTGTTGTAAATCTTTTAACCGGCCTTTTGGTATTTACTATACCCATTGCTTTTCTTTCGCTCTTAACTGTATTGTACTCTTTGTTCTATGAGGTTAGGCCAAAACTTTGGAAGTATTTAATGTGGGCGGTGATCAGTTGTTCCATTGCACTCTTTATCAATCAAACTATAGGCTTTATAATGGGAGTTTTAATTGTTGTAATAATTACAATTGAGATGTTGAGAGTAATAATTGTGGCTATCAGAAAAAGAAAAAAAGGAGCCTTTATCATTGCGAGT
>CAYYUS010000131.1:0-6862 GCA_964474925.1 uncultured Akkermansia sp.
TCTACGGCATGCGCGGAATGTTGGTGTTCTTTATGATCAACCAACTTAGCTATAACGAGGTTGATGCAAATTTACAATACGGAGCTTCACAATCGTTTGTGTACGCATTTACATTCATTGGCGGACTTTTTGCTGATAAGATCCTTGGATACCGGCGTTCGCTTTTTTGGGGAGGATTACTAATGATCATAGGAAGTATTGTGCTTGCTATAGATCAAAAACAATTTTTCTTTATTGGTATAGGTTTTAATGTGGTTGGAACCGCTTTTTTCAAGCCAAATATTTCTTCTATCGTTGGGCGTTTATACAAAGAAGGTGATCCGCGAACTGATGCGGGTTTTTCATTGTTTTATGCAGGAGTAAATCTTGGCGCACTTATTGGCGGATATTTATGTATCGCTATTGGCAAGCGGGTTTTATTCGAAAACTATATTCCTGTTGGAGCGGAATGGAATGTTGCATTTGGTTTGGCTGCAGTAGTAATGATCATTAGTTTGCTTACGTTCGTTAAAACGCAAAGAACATTGGGGAGCATAGGAAATTCTCCAATAGCTCACCTTGAATCGAAAAAAAGGAATTTGTATGAGTACGCTACTTATGCGGGTTCTATTATTCTTATCCCTATTGTTATTACAATGGTTTCGCAAACCGAATACACCGATTGGTTCATGAAAATAATTGGCCCTGCATCTTTGATCTATTTAATTTATGAAATGAGATCGTATACTTGGAGTGAGAATAAAAAACTGATAGCCGCAATTTTATTCATGTTCTTCTCTATATTCTTCTGGGCTTTTTTTGAACAGAGTGGAGGATCACTAAGTATTTTTGCTGCCAATAATTTAACCAATTCTGTTTTTGGCGCAGAGTTAGATCCTAATAGCATGAACAATTCGGCGAACTCATTATTTGTTATTGCTTTTGCAGCACCCTTAGGAATACTTTGGTTGTTTATGAATAAATGGAAATTAGAACCAAACACCATTGTGAAATTTGGATTGGCCTTTTTATTTCTTGCAGGAGGTTTTTATGTATTCTATTACACACGTTTATTCACAAATGAAAATGGAGTAACGTCGTTAGGCGTTTTTACATTTGGTTGGTTCATCATCACCATTGGCGAACTCTGCCTCTCTCCAATTGGCATGTCGGTTATGACAAAACTCTCGCCTCTAAAACTGCAAGCTGTTGTAATGGGTATGTGGTTCTTGGCAAGCGCATACGGACAGTATTTTGCGGGATTGTTAGGGGCAAACATCGCCGCTGCTTCTGAGAATTCTACCAATTACGAAAAACTAATGATCTACACTGATGGCTATAAACAATTGGGTTTATATGCGCTTATTGGAGGCGTTCTTTTGATCGCCATTTCTCCTATAATGAAGAAATTAATGGGCGGAGTAAAATAAGGTCAACTTTTTCTTATCACGCGCGCTATATACCATTTTGTTCTGCGCTTTGCTTTTTTTGGAACTATCAGATCAAGATCTTCCGAGGTGATAATGGATTTTGTAATGAAAGAAATAGCCGTGAGCCCAACTCCGGCGCCAATAATATATGGGTTTTGAGTTTGTGCCGACAAAAGTGTTGCAGCAATAAATACGGCGGCCGACACATTTACAGCTTTAATGAATTTTCTTTTGTCAGGACGGTAATGATTTATAACTGTAATAGTTCTAACCCTTGATACTTTAATTGTTCTTTGAACAGAATATTGGATCTGCAGTATCTTTAAGTTCATAACTCTATATAAACTATCTCTGTATTTTCGTTTGTGATGTTTTTGTTTAGAAAGCAGAGTGTAGCGACTCTTCAATTCTTTTATTAGGCTATCCGATACTAATGTTCTTTTATAAGTTTTAATGGAGATCAAGCTATCATAAACATCATGGATGATCGCTTTAAACGCAAGTGAGTCGCTAAATTTTATTTGAACCGGATATTGCCCTAAGGGTAATTTATATACCGAACTTGAATCTTTAGCTTTAGAAAACACTAAAGTGTCTTGCGCACTTGTTAAAGTTTGAAAGAATAGAAACAGTACTAGACATTTTAAATGATAGCTCATGTATTTAGGTACTAGCCTAAAAGTGTTTTCTTGGTATGCTCTAAAATATCAAAAGCAATTTCTTTGGTCGCTCCTTCAGCGTATAAACGTAATACAGGCTCTGTACCACTTGCGCGTATCATCAACCAGGTATTATCGTCGAAGAAATATTTATAACCGTCAAGGTCTTCAATGCGCGATACATTGTATTTACCAAAGGACTTATAACTTCCTTTTTTACAGGCTTCCAATACTTTTTGTTTGGTAGCTTCATCTATATAAAGGTCGTTTCGCTCAAACCAAAACGTTCCTGTAATATCGTAAACTTCTTGAATTAATTCTTTTAATGATTTGCCCGATTTAGCCATGAATTCCCAAATGGTCAAGCCCATCCAAATTCCATCACGCTCAGGAATATGTCCTTTAATTGCAATTCCTCCGCTTTCTTCGCCACCAACCAACACGTCTTCTTTTACCATGATGCCGCAAATATATTTGAAGCCAATTTTTACAACATCCAAGGGTAATTTATAATGGTCGCACATGTTCTTTATTTTTACCGAAGTACTAAATGCAACCGCTACTTTTCCTTTCATGTTCTTATACTTCACCATGTAATGGATCAACAACAAAATAATATGATGCGAATCCACAAACTTTCCTTCAGCGTCATATAAACCAATCCTATCGGCATCCCCATCGGTAGCTAAACCACACGAAATATTTCCTTTCGATTTAATAAAATTACTAAGCTCTTGTAAATTCTTATGAATTGGCTCTGGCGCTTGCCCATGAAAGCCTGGGTTATGATCGTTATGTAAATGATGAATGTTTGGGAATAATTTACTCATTACTCTTTGCCCTGCACCAAACATACTATCATAAACCAAATTCAATTTCGAATCTCTTATGGCATCCAGGTCAAAATTCTTTTCTACATGTTTAATATAATCGTTCTCAAGATCAATGTACTTTAAAAGACCATTTTTTTCAGCATCCTTTAAACTAATTACATCAAGATCATAAATTGTATCGGGAGGAATGATATCTTCAATTTCTTGCACTAACTCCGGCCCAAGTGGTCCGCCATAATGCGCTTTTATTTTATATCCATTATACGAAGCCGGATTATGACTTGCTGTGATGATAACTCCAAGATCTGTTTTATACTTTACAGCGCCTAATGATATCATAGGCGTGCTTATAAAATCTTTTGCTAAAAAAACTTTGATGTTATTGGCAATAAAAACCTTTGCAGCAGTTTCTGCAAATAATTCGCCTGCAAAACGGCAATCGTGTCCTAAAACAACACTTGGTGTTTTTTGAGTTTTAATTAAGTATTTACTTACAGCTTCGGTAACACGCGCTACGTTATCTACCGTAAAATCTTTTGCTATAATGGCTCTCCAGCCGTCGGTTCCAAATTTTATGTTTGTCATACTTATAAAAGTGCTAGATCAAATATAATTAAAAAGAGAATGTATTATTGATGATTGAGTAAGCGAGTGTTATTTTTTAGTGAACGAATCTCTAAGCGCAAGCATTTTAATGGCTGTAGCCGCTGCTTCTTCGCCTTTGTTACCATGCTTTCCGCCGGCTCTATCAATGGCTTGTTGCATGTTGTTGGGAGTTAAAACGCCAAATATCACAGGCTTTTTGTATTTGATGTTCAGTTCAGTGATCCCGTTTGCAACTGCGTCGCAAATAAAATCAAAATGCCTTGTTTCGCCTTGTATCACACATCCTAAAACAATTACTGCGTCTACTCGTTGTTTATCTAATAAGTACTGTGCACCAAGGGTTAATTCATATGCTCCTGGAACAGTTCTAATAATAATGTTTCTTTCTTTGGCATCTTTACTTCTCAAAAAACCAAGAGCGCCTTCTTTTAACTCTTGCGTGATCTCATGATTCCACTCAGCCCAAACAATGCCAAATTTATAGCGAGCTGCACTTGGTACTTCGCTGCCTTCAAATTTTGATAGATTTTTGTGTGTACTTGACATTTGCTTTAAAAAATAACCCCGCAAATTCTGCGGGGTTAGTGTTCGTTTTATAAATTCCCTAATGCCTTTAATCGGGCAATGTTCCTATCGGCCTCTTTGCCAAGCTCTGTGCTTCCGTATTCTTTTTCTAAGCGCTCGTACATGTTAACCGCTTCAGCATAGTTTGCTTTCAATTCGTAAGCAAAGCTCGCTTTCTTTAAAAAATAAGGTGTTGTAAAATTATTCACCCTCATATCTGCAGCTTTTAAATAATATTTAATTGCCTCATCAATTTTATTTTGCTCTACATAAGCATCACCAATTAGTCCAGTAGCCATTGGCGCGATCATCTCATCATCCAAGTTGTACTTTTCTAATCTTTCAATTGCTTGTTCGTATTTACCAAGACGCAAATAACAAATACCCGCATAGTAATTAGCAAGTGTTCCTGTTTTTGTCATTCCGTATTCATCAGCTACAGCATCAAAGCCCATAATTGGTTTTTGACCATCTGCTGTGTAAACCATACGGTTTCCGTTCAATGCAATGCTAAAGCTATCGATGTCAAAGAATTTTTGAGCCCACATGATCTCGTTTCCGGCCTCAGCTTCTTTTTCAGGTAAGTATTTAAAATTCCAGAATACAAAAGCAGCAATAACCACAAGTAATCCACCACCACCGTACTGGACCATTTTCTTGTTCTTTTCATAAAAAAGTTGAATCCCCTGTAAATTAGGATCGATCACTCGCTCTTCTTGCTCCTCAATAATCTCCTCAACTTGTTCATTAGCATCTACATTCTCAATTGTAGACTCATCTTTAGTTTCTGCCATTTGTTAAAATAATAGGGTGCAAAAATAGACTTTTTTACTGATAAATCGAAATTTTTTTAAACATGGCCCAAAGGCTCTTAAACTAAGCGTATTTTTGTGTTTAATCAGATGTTTTTAAAAGACCTATCCTTAGTTAACTTCAAGAATTACAGTGAGTTTTCGGCCCGTTTTTCGCCGAGGATCAACTGTTTTGTGGGTAATAACGGCTCGGGTAAAACCAACCTTTTGGATGCTATCCATTACCTCAGTTTATGCAAGAGTTATTTTAATGCTATTGATAGTCAAAATATCAAAAATACGGAGGGCTATTTCATACTTCAGGGACATTTTGATAAAAATGGGGAAACGGATGCGGTGTACTGCGGCATTAAACGCAATCAAAAAAAGGTATTTAAAAAGAACGGAAAAGAATATCACAAACTCAGCGAACATATTGGACAATATCCTTTGGTGATGATCAGTCCTAACGATAATGAATTGATTTGGGGAGTAAGTGAGATCCGCCGGAAATTTGTGGATAGCATCATTTCTCAATATGATAAAGTGTATTTGGATAGTTTGATCGCCTATAATGGTGCGGTAAAGCAACGAAATTCGCTTTTAAAGCAATTTGCAAAAGGACAAACCATGGATTCTTCTTTATTGGAGATCTGGGATCAACAACTAACCATTTACGGAAATGTGATCATTGAGAAACGAAAGGATTTTTTGAGTTCGTTCATTCCAATGTTCAATCATTTTTATGAGATATTGAGCAATCATAAAGAAGAAGTATTATTAGATTATGAAAGTTCTTTAGAAGGACGAGATTTTAAAACGGCATTAATGGCGTGTTTACCAAAGGATAGAATTTTGGAATATACTACGGTTGGTCCGCACAAAGACGATATGGATTTTAAGATCAACGGACTTTCGCTCAAAAAATTTGCATCACAAGGACAGCAAAAATCATATTTGCTAGCTTTAAAACTAGCGCAATTTCAATACATCAAAGATAGAAAGCACGAAAAGCCGTTATTGTTATTGGATGATGTATATGATAAGTTAGACGAAACTCGTTTTAATAAATTGATAGATCTTGTAAAAGGCGATGAATTTGGTCAGGTATTTATTACGGATACGCATATAGAGCGTATGCAAGCACTATTTGGAAATAGTAAAACAGACCATAAATTATTTAAGGTTACCAATGCGTTGGTAGATGAAGTGGTATGAGAAAAAGCAATCTTGTAAAATTAGGCGACGCCATTCAGCAGTTTCTAAAGAAAGAAAATCTGGATGTGAAAATGAGCAGGTTCGCTGTAAAAAATGCTTGGGAAGAAATTGCCGGAAAGGTTATTGCAAATCACACCACGTCGATCTTTTTTGATGATCAAAAGAATATTTTTTTAAGTTTAGATTCGGCCGCTGTAAAAAACGAGGCAATGTACAGCAAAGAAAGCATTGTAAAAAAGATCAATCAGTTTTGCGGTTACGAGTTGGTGAAAAATTTGGTGATAAAATAAAATGAACATTACAGATCAATTAATAAATGATGGGATCCTTGATCAGGATCAAGCTCAGCGGATAAATAATGTTGAGCGCGACAAACCCATGAGCGTTCATTGGGAATTAAAGACCATTCTATACCTCGGTATTCTTTTATTTATGTCAGGCCTTGGAATTTTGGTGTATCTCAATATTGATACCATTGGACATACTGCTATCATTGCCGCCATAAGCTTAGGTTGCGCCGCATGTTTTTATTACGGATTTAAACATCGCAAGCCTTATACAAATCAAGAAGTAAAATATGAATCTCCTTTATTTGACTATGTGGTTTTGCTTGGATGTTTATTGTTTGGCGTTTTGATAGGTTATATGCAATATCAATACACCGTTTTCGGCATGCATTATGGCATTGCAACTTTATTTCCGGCTATGGTTTTTTTAGGTACGGCTTATGTTTTTGATCACAAGGGAGTTCTTTCATTAGGAATAACAGGTTTTGCTGCTTG
>CAYYUS010000132.1:0-6836 GCA_964474925.1 uncultured Akkermansia sp.
TCATCTTACTCCTTGCTTTCGTTTTTACAGGCAAATCGTTTTCGCAAATATGTAATCCATCCGGAAATTTAGTTATCTATTCTAACTATGATGGTGGGATCATTACAGTAAATTGTGATGTGAACATTCCTAATTTAAAAATTGGAATTTGCACTTACGAAGCTGCCGAGATCCATATCATAGGAACATTCTCGAATAATGTTACCGGTGTTATTTATGCAGGTTACGATGGAAGTAATGATAATTGTAATTTGGGCGTTATTACAACAACTATCCTTAGCGTTTCCGCAAGTATTGCCACTATAAATGTATATCCTTCGGTTGGGCCGTACACTCCCGTTCACGGTAATGGAAATCCAAATATGGTAGCTTGTGATGCTTGCGATACTATAAATAATGCAGGTGGCTCAAACACTCCGGATGAAGTAGTGTATTATTTTTTAAATCAATTTCCGGGCTCTGTTCTGCGCTCACATCATACGCAGTATAATTGCTGGAACCCAACCACGTTTAATATGTCGGCCGGAGGTAATTGTTGCATTATGCCTGCAGGTTCATCGCCTTGCGTGCCGCCGGCAACTCCAACAAATGTAACATTGGCGGCTAACCAAAACGTGTGCGCTGGTGTAACAACTACTTTAGCAGTTACTTCAACAAATACTGTAAATTGGTATTCAACAAATACTTCTACCGTGATTCTTGCAACTGGATCTTCTTATTCATTAAACACATTCGTCGCTGGAAATTATACATATTACGCCCAGGCTGTGAATAGTTGTAGCACAAGCGCCCTAATTCCGATTACACTAATTGTTAAACCTGTACCAACGATTACTATTAGCGGAACACCAACTATTTGTGTTGGTCAAGTAGCTAATTTGATTGCTAGTGGTGCAAATACCTACACTTGGAGTAATAGCCAAACTACTTCTGTTATATCTGTTGCGCCTTCCTCAAACCAAACGTATACTGTTACGGGAACTTTAGGCTTTAGCGGTTGTACAAATACGGCAGTAGCAAGCGTAAATGTATTTACATGTACTAATTTACCACAATTAAGCGCATCAACTGTTGAATTTAAGATCTTTCCTAATCCTGCAAAAAGTATTGTAAATATTACTTCAAATGCAGGAAAAAAGAAATTTGAAATAAGGGACATAGTGGGCAAGTTAATTTACCAAGGAGAAACGGAAGAAATAAATTTTACAATCGATATTAGAAATTTCTTGTCAGGAATATATGTATTCTCCATTCATCAAAATGGTTCAAAGGAAAGTGTAAAACTTGTAGTGGAATAAACTGTGAAAGCCGGTATTCGTCCTCAGGAACTTTATTATTTATGCAGACCAGTATTAGCTGATCCTGTTGAAATGCTCAAATTCACTTTTCAAGGTTTATGCCTTGATGGCACTGTTGATTTTTTTTACAAATACATTTATATAAACAAACATCAAACGTATAAACGTAAACGTCCTTTTTTAAGGCTCGGACAAAAATACGATCAAAGCAATACATACTCTAAAGCCGAAACGCTTCTTCTTTCTAAATTCACTAAGCCCGAATTGCGTTTGCACGAAATACGACATTTGCTCATGAGCGATTTTGATGATGATATCATGTGTTTTAAAAGAGATCATGTGTATGATGATGTAATAGAAAAGGGTTATTGTTTTTCGCGCTGGATACTTACCGGAAAAGGCAGGAAAGAAAAGAAGCATCACAAAGGTGTTATAGCCGACGTTGAAAATAATGTTGATCTATATGTGAAGGATGAAAAAGTAATGAAAGAAAAACTGGACGCGCTTGGTGCAAATATTATTTTACTCGACGATGAAGTGTTGGAGAAACTAAAAAAGAACGTGAACAGCATGAGCGAGATGAGTACCATTTTTGATAATTTTGAATTTGATTATGGCGGTTCGTACGTGAGCTATGGAGGATTTGGTGGCGGTTATGGAGGTTACGGCGGAGGCGGTGGATTTGGCGGCTTTGGCGGAGGAAGTTTTGGCGGAGCCGGATCAGGAGGAAGTTGGTAATAAAAAAGCCGTTGTAAATACTACAACGGCTTTTTAAATTCTATAATATTAATTCTAGCTTATTTCGCAAGGAACAGTTGTTTGAGTTGTTGCAACCGAACCGGTTCCAATTGTATAATAAGTTGATTCTCTTTTAAGACATTTATCTTCAAAATGAACTCCTTCTTGTTTGCTCCTGGTTTTGTTTACTTCATTGTAAACTATTTTACCGCTTGGGTCTTTACATGTACAGCTTCTTGTTTTAAGACACGAAGTAGACGTTATACAAATGGCGAAAAGGAACAGCACTGATTTTTTCATGACAATTTTCTATAGCCCTAAGTTAAAAAATTATTTCATAAGCAAAAAACCTAACTAAAGGGGTTTTCCACGTAGTTTTGTCAATATCAAAAGGTCGGTAACTGGCTTGCCATCAGGGCCCGCGTACTGTTTTCGGCTTAGATGGATGATCTCAAACCCACTGTTTTCAAGGCTTTCCTTTAAATATTCTGCCTCGTGGTAGTGCATAAATAGTTGATCGCCCTGGCTTGAAGTTACCAGGCCCGACTTTGAATAATCATCTTCCATAGTGCTTATGTAAAACAAACCATCTTTATTTAAGCGTTTCGAAGCATCCTTGATCAATTCAATAGCTTCCTCTTTTGATAGATAGGGCAGTGCAAAAGCGCAAATAATGGCATCGTAAGTTTTACTGAGTTTAGAAATATCTCTGCAATCCATTTTTGTAAAAACAGCACTCGGATTATTTTCTCTTGCCAACTCTAACATATTTTCCGACAGATCTGTGCCCAGTATTTTTAGATCGCCGCGTTTGTTTAAAATATATTTGGTAACATTTCCGGGACCACAGGCTAATTCTAGAACATCACCATTTTTTTTAACGTGCTCGCAAAACAGATCTAATGAATCTGAATAAAGATCCACATTCATGAATTTCTCTTGATACAAATTAGCCCAACGGTTAAAGATGCTTACGGCATTTTCGGTTTTGTTCATTTTTTTTTGTTCAACAATTTTACGGCAATTTTTTTAGGAAGCAAAGGATAGATCATTTGCTTTATGTAATTTTTAGGAAATTCTTCTTTAATGCCAAACTTTTCGGGTTCATGATCGGGGCAAGTATAGGTTCCAAAAGCAATATCCATTAGGGGAGAGATATTCGCATAATTTCCCGCGTCTCTTTCCAGATCGTGATGCCAATGATGTAATTCAGGCGAGCCAATGATGCCGCGTAAAAATTTAATTGGTAAACGCACATTCGAATGAATATAAATAGCCCAAATGCCTCTAAAGGCAACTAAAGCGGCTAATGTTTCTAAAGGAAAACCTAAAATAAACGCAGGTAAATTAATTAAGCCTACTGTATAAATTGAATCGAGTGGATGTTCGCGATGCGCGGCCAACCAATCTAAATGCTCGGCACTGTGATGTACCTTATGAAAACGCCAAAGGAGATCAACTTTGTGTTGCAAACGATGCCCCCAATAAATAATAAGATCGCTGATCAATATCACTTCAATAGATTGAAGCCAGAAGGGCTGTGACGAAACTTTTGTTCTAAAATTTTGCGGAACAATATCATCTAACCAAAAACTAAAATAGCTTAATACCCAAATAACAAAATAACCCCAAATAAAATATTGCCCTGCAAAATAGAGTAGGTCGGTAAGCCAATGCGCTCTAAAGATCTTTTGCCCGGCTTTGGCAGGAAATACTTTTTCCATGGGAATAAATATGGCCGCCAAAAAAACAAGACTGATCGCTGCGCCCTCTATGAGTTTGAAGTACTCCACGCAATGATCACTTTGGATCTTTTTTTAGAGAATCTTTTGCAGAGTGGTTTTGCTTTTTTTGAGAACTGTCTTTAGCATCACCTATCATAAGTTCTTGATCGGTTAATACCATTGATTTTGACGAGTACATCATATCAGGATTCTTCTTTTTCTTTTGCACATTCTTTTTTGGTGTAGGAGAATCTAAAGGCATATCCGATGGTTGGTGATTAGGATACTCATTTTCATTAGCGCTTAAGTAATTATCAAAAGCCCCGCCTTTAAATGCAACAAAGCCCGAAAGCAAAACAATAAAACTTGTAAGTGTTATTGCTTTAGTGAATGTGTTTTTTTTCATGTAATGTTTCTCCTTATCTAAATTATAGTTTTAAAAAGGAGATTCAAAGGGATTTAACATTGTTTTGGAAGTGAGTGTGTTTGCAAGGGATCAAAGATCTGTGAGAATGGGCGATCAATTATTTATTTTCTTGGAAGGCACGGTGATCTTAATGAAGAGTGATACGGATAATGGATCTGATTTTATGCCTCCAAAAAATATACCTAAAGGATCATAAGCAATAGTTGAATTATCGGCAATTGTATAGGATAGTTGGCAGCCAACCTTAACGTATTTTCCGCCACCGCAAAAATAGATCGCGGGATCTACGTATGGTATAGCACTCTTTGTTGCAATTTCAGGAATTATATGTTGCGAACCTGTTTTAAAAGGGAGGTAATCGATCATTCCAAATCGAAATGCTAATCCGGCCTGGAAATAGTCTGATGTAAATGTTATGCCGGGTTGAAAGATGTATTTCACATGTCTGTATTCAAAATCTTCAATTGATTTTTTATTGTGGTTCTTGCCATATTTACCACCAATTGATCCTTCAAAATAAAAGCCTTTACCAAGTGCTTTATAATAACCACCGCCCAAAAGAAAAGATTGCCCTGAGTATTTTATGCTATTATCGGTTGTAACTCCATTTACAGTACTTATGTCGGTACATCCACCCGAATAATTTGAGAACGCACTTGAAATAAATAAGTTGTTTGAAACAGCTACACTGCCGTGAAAATGGCCGCCGCTTGTTACGTTACCGGCATTAAGTCCTCCGGCTATATTAAGATCGGCTTTCTTGGTAACATTAGCAGTTATTACGGGATCATTTACATAATACAAATTACTACAACAGGAGCTTACAAAAATACCCATTAACAGACAAGTAGTTTTTCTGAGGATAGCGATCATAAAATAAAAGTAACATAATTATTTTTTTTGCGCAAATGTGCTCTGTTAAATGGTTAAGAGATTTGAGTGGGTGTAAAATTAAGGTAAAATGAGCTCGACCGCATCTTGGCACGAATTATAAATTCGCGCGAGCTGGGCTGCAGTTATTCTTTTGTTAATTTCATTGTGCCAATGCTATTGTCATCAAAAGTAACTTTTAAAAAGTATAACCCATTCGGCAATTCATCTATTGAGATGTTTTTCGCAGTTCCCGTTTTTACACATTTCCCTTGAATACTAAAAAGTTCAGTTTTAGAAATTGTTTTGTCCGTTTCTAAGTTAACAATAGAGTTAGCCGGATTTGGATAAATTGAAATAGGTGTGTTTACAGATGTTTCTATTTGTGAGGTAGTAGTATTGCAATATAGCTGTCGTGGGTTCGACAAAGTACTACAAGGATATGTATAATAGCTTTCCGGATGCGAAAAATTGGGTGCATCACTTTGTATTAAATTACTCATTCCTCCCGGCATTGATATTTGAGAAGAATTACCATTACCTAAAGCTACATTTTTTCCTGCTGCGCTACCATTAAAGGCGTAGTCACAAAGGGCATCCAGAAGGCGGTATATGGCGTAATAATCTAAAGCGTCAAATGCAGAAGCCGTATTGGGCATTCCGTGAATAGCATCATATGTGTAAGCGCCTATGGTGTCTGATTTTACTAAAATATGATCTTTCTCGGAGGCAGGTATATTGATCGTATTAAAAATGTCATTAGACATACGGTGATCGTTAGTACTGTCGTTTTCGTACACCATTGTTAGTAGTTTAACATCACTCGGAAAGGTTAAGAGTTCTGTTTGAGTAATATTTAGAGAATACCATTGAGCCGATGCAAACATAAATCGTCCCGCAGATCCCCAATTCAAATTAGTAAAACAATGATGTGCGTTTGCAAATGTAGCGCCTCCTCCAAACGAATGTCCCATAAAACCAACTTTGGTTGTGTCAATGATGTTGGGAAAATCGCGAGCCGACTTAATAAACCCACTTAACAGGTTATTATATCTTTGACCATGAGTTACAGCGGATGTTTGGTATGGAACAAAAACGATGGCATAACCTTTTTTTGCAACAAAATCCAATAATCCCGATATGTTTGCAGGTAGATAACCGCCAAATCCATGGCTATAAAATATAGTTGGAACGCTCGCTGACATTCCTAATGGATAGTATATCCTAATATCTTCAGAAGGATAGTTTGGGTTTGAAAATGATTGTATTGCAACACTATACGTTCCGTCGGAGCCGTAGCCGCTCGTGGGTTTAGGAACTGGTCCTGTGTAAATTTGCCCCAGTGTATTTAGCGAGGTAAACACCACCAAAATTGATATGTAAAAAAGTGATCTCATGTTTTTTGTATTTATAGAAATTTAGACCAATGATTTATCGTTTAGTTTAATCACAAATAAAATAATTTTTAAATAGTGTTGTTGGGTGTGAAATTAAAATCACTTTTTATGGATCAAAGATCCGTGCAAGGGGGAGGTACTTTGTTTTATTTAGCTTCAGCCAATTCGCAAGTTTGCCAACCTTCGGCAATACCTTTTTGTTGACAGGTTGTGTTGGCATCGTCTCGTGTGGTATGCATGGTAGATGTATTTGATGCAGTGGCGCCCGAAGTAACATTCTCACAACGGCATGTATACACTTTTTTGCAGGAAGCAAAACTAACGATCGATAAAATTAAAAATAGCTGTTTCATATTATTCTAAAATACATGTACTTTCTGTT
>CAYYUS010000133.1:0-6801 GCA_964474925.1 uncultured Akkermansia sp.
GGTCTTCCGGGTCCCAGACGAGAAACTCGTCCTTGAAGTGTTTGTCCGGGCAGCTGGCCTTTTAAAACCATATCCAATAGAGTAGGGATAGTTGCCACCGAACTATTTCCTAATTTATGAATGTTCATGGGCATGATGCCATCAGGGATAGGAACGCCGTAAAGTTTATAAAAATTCTTTAAGATAGCCTTGTCCATTTTTTCGTTAGCCTGATGAATGAATATTTTTTTGAGATGTTCAATAGGTGTTCCCGACTTATCTAGGCATTGTTTCATAGCAAGTGGAACCTGGCGAAGTGCAAATTCGTATATTTTTTTGCCGTGCATTTTCATATAGCGCGTTTCATCTGCATCTTTTTTATTGGAGGTGCCGCTATATAAATAAAAGGCTTCGTTTAGTGTAAATGTTTGTGCTGCTGTACTAATGATCCCTCTTTTTTCTGAGTTAGGGGTTCCTTCAACAAGTGTTGCGGCTGCACCATCACCATATATCATCGAGTCGCGATCAAATGGATCGAGAACGCGCGATAATGTTTCGGCACCAATAACAAGAACTCGTTTTGCATCTTCAATTAAAATATACTGGCGAGCAATAATTAATGCTTGTAACCAACCGGGGCATCCAAATACAATATCAAATGCAATGCAATTGGGGTTGTGGATCTTTAATTCGTGTTTTACACGCGATGCAATGCTTGGGATCGCATCCATTTGTGCACTTCCCAATGGAATGTAACCAAAATTATGAGCAAGAATAATAGCGTCGATACTTTCTTTATCTATTCCTGCATCTTCAATAGCGCGTTGGGCAGCAATAAGCGCAAGATCTGAAACAGTTTGATCTTTTGTTGCATAGCGTCGTTCGGTGATGCCTGTGATCTCTTCGAGTTTTTCCGCAATTTGAATGGGACTTTCGGAAATAAGTTTTCCTTCTGTATCGTAAAATAAGTGGTTCTCAAAATTGACCTGGCTTATTTTGTTTTCGGGAATATAACTTCCCGTACCTGTGATTATTATATTTTGTGTAGGCAAATTCAAAAAATGTAAAATTGAAAAAGGCAACTCTTTAGAGCTGCCTTTTTTAGGATATATGAAATTAAATTAAACTTACGTTTACTGCACTCATTCCTTTTTTTCCTTCTTCGGTATCATAAGATACCTGGTCGTTTTCCTGGATATCTTCGTTCAACCCTGTTGCATGAACAAATACTTCTTGTCCATTTTCTTCTTTAATAAATCCGAAGCCTTTTGCCGCGTTAAAGAATTTTACTGTTCCTTTTTTCATTTTGTTTTTTGCTCATTATTATGAGCGGTTTTAATTTATTGGCCTATACCACGTGTATAGCCTTGTGCTTGATAATAAATTGTGAAATGTGTCGACTTGTAGTTTGTACAAACAGATTGAGATCTCAATCTTCTTATGAAGACCATAAAGGTACAGCTAATTAACGGTGAAACCTAATTAGTGCTTAACACCACTGATGGTCATGCCGTTGGTTTCTATTTTTCGCAGGCAGTTGAATCACCACCGGCGCAACACTCTTCGGTTGCTTCCTCTTCACATTCACCGTGGGCGCAACTAGATGTAGAGCATTCAGTAGCGCTTGCACTGGCAGCATTGTATTTTTGAACTTCAAAATAACTTAAAAAACCAATACTAGCTATTAAGCCAAACCAAAACACAAATTTATTGAGTTTGATGCGACGTTTTTCTTTTTCGCTTGGAGCGCAATCGCAATTACCTTCGGTGCCACAATTGAATTTTGGTAAAACGTATATAGAATAGTAAGATATGGTAAACGAAACCGCACTTACCGCTATTAACATAGGCTCAAGCGCCGAAACAATTGGTGAGCTTGCCAATGTTGCCGAAGAAATTCCAAACAAAGAAGCAACCGGACTTGCACAAACACCAATACAAGCACCGCTTTTGCAACAGGATAATAAAATTGGTGCCGCTGAAGTTAAGCCGCCGGTAAGTGTTGTCCAAATAGATCGTTTTGCTTTCATTTAGTTTAAATTTTCTTCTACAAATTTTTTGCAATAGGTTTTTATTTCGTTTCGGGCTTTATCAAAAGCGTTCATTATTTCCTCATCCGTACCTTTTACTTTGGAGGGATCAAAGAAATTATGATGATGGCGTTTTGCTTGAGAGGGAATGTACGGACAATTCTCCTTTGCATGATCACAAACTGTTATGATGTGATCGAATTGTATGTTCTTATATTCATCCACATGGTTACTTGTATGTTTTGAGATGTCTATTCCATCACGTTTCATGGCTGCAACCGCGCCGGGGTTAAGTCCGTGCGTTTCTATACCTGCACTGTAAATTTGAGCTTTATCTTTTGAAAAATATCTCAAATATCCTTCTGCCATTTGGCTGCGACAACTATTGCCTGTGCATAGCACCAACACATTTCTCATACCAATAACCACAAAACATTTATGATGGTAAATCGAGCATCAAAACCAAAAATGACATTTAGAACAATAATACCCAATGTAATTACAATTGGTTTTTTATATTTTAATAGCATTTCCATAATTAGCAACATTTAGAGTCTGGTCCACAACAAGCAGCTTTTTTCTCTGATTGCATTTCGGATAATTTTACCTTTTGTTTTTCCGGTGGAATGCCACATGCATCACTTGCTAAACAAGCGGTTTGTTTTTGTGTTAATGTAAAATTCTTACCATTGAATTCAACGCCGTATTTTCCAATGGTGTCACTTTGATATTCTACCTCGATCTCAGCATCTTCAACGCCTAATACTTTTTCGGATAGCGTAATAATATCATTCAATTTTTTAGGTGCAAGGCGATGATCAAAATCGTTGGCCTCCCATAATTGAAAATTCACTACTTTTTCGTTGCGAACTGTTCCGCCGCAATCAATAAAGTGTTTAGTTACCTGCCCAACCTCGGTTACATGGAAGTGTTGTGGAACAAGATCTCCGCTAGGAAGTTGAAAATTTAACTCATTAACTGAGTTGAGTTTGGTTTTAAATTCTGATAGTTTCATGGTTATTGGTTTTAAATCGTTAAATAACGATGGTTTGTTTTATTTTTGATGATTTTAGCAGCACTTTCCTTTAGTGGTAAAATTTCCAAAAAATGTACTTAAATACGACTTTGCATTGTCCCATTCTTTTTCGTCAATACAATAGCACACTTTTGCACCTTCAATGGTCCCTTTAATTAATCCGGCCTCTTTTAATTCTTTTAAATGCTGTGATACCGTGCTTTGCGAGAGGGGTAGTTCTTCTACAATATCTCCGCACATGCAGTCCATGCGTTTGGTTAACACCTCTAAAATGGCAACACGTGCAGGATGACCGAGCGCTTTGGCAAACTTGGCGATCTTGTTTTGCTTAACGGTAAATTCTTCTGCTTTAGTTGATCCCATTGTTCTTAATTATATCGTAAAATTACGATAGATATTTTGAACGAACAAATGAAAGAGCGTTAAAATTTTAGAAATATCATTTGAAATGTATTCAAAAGAGGGTGTATGTAACTAATTTGCAATAGTTTATAAGCTGTTAATTAGCCCTAACTTCTAAAACAAAAAAAACGATTATATTTATAATCTAAGCCTGAATTTACAATTATGAGAATTTTTAATACATCACTTTTTCTTCTTATTACAACCTTTACTTTTTCGCAATTTCCGAAGAACATGGATTTTTCTGATCGATCGGTGGCCGAAACAGGAACTGTTCAGGGTGGAACAACAGTAAGTTATTACGGCGCAGAAAAAAAATTGGTGCGTCCGCTGGTTGTACCAAAAGAATATGTGTTTTATAAAACATCATGTGAGTTTTTAATGAATGGAATTGATGTAGGTTGGATCAATAGTCCGAACTGGAAGCGTAAGTATGATTGGAAATATGGTGATCAATACGAGGACGGTTTGTTCAGAACAAAAAAAGACGATGAGAAAAATTTGCCGCAACGTTTTGTATTGAATAATGTGTTTCAGCCCGCTAAAGCGCATCCATTGTTCCAATATATGATGAATAAGAACGATAGTTTGTATCAGCCCCAGGTAGGAGAAGGAAATACACGTGAGTACCAAATAAAAGTGCAAAGGTACGAGAACAATCCTCCTCGTATGACCATAGGGATCCACATTAACGATATGCTGCGTACCACTTCTATTTCAGAATACAAGGAATTGGATTGGAAAACAACATTAAAAACGCCACATAAGGTATATAAACGCAATGATTCTATATGGTTCCGTGCTATTGATGCAATGGACTTAGATCAAAGTGATATGCGTTTTCAAAAGAATGCGGTGTACATTGTAATTGGTTCTGTAAAGGATATAGATTTCTCAAAGGGAATGACGGATGGAACGCAAGAGTATCGTTTAACGGCCTATCCCAATAAGGAAGCGAATTCTTTAACACGTATAGATCACGTGATCATTGAATTGGTAGGCCATGATGAATCCATAAAATTGTTCTTCGATAAAATTGATTGGAAACAGATCGACAAGGCGTTTAAAGTGAAAGCGAAGTAGAGACACCCTTCGGCAAGCTCAAGGCAGGTTTAACCACGAAGAGCACAAAGTTTTTTCACGAAGCTCACGATGATTAAACTTTCTTCGCGATCGTCGTTCTTCTTAGCGCCCTTCGTGGTTAAAAGTCTTAATCCTCCAATATCAAAAACTCTGTCCTTCTATTCTTAGCTCTTCCAACCTCTGTTTTATTATCGGCAATTGGTTTGTTTGGACCAAAACCTTGCGCGGTGATACGTTTACCCGGAACTTTTTGTTCTTCTAAGAATGATTTTACAGAATACGCACGATTGCTACTTAAAGCCTCATTGTCTTTTGGATTACCTACATTATCGGTATGACCTTGAATTTCCACATGCATATTTGGATTATCTAGTAAGTAAATAGCAAATGCTTTTAATACTACTTTACTTTCATCAGCAATTTCGGCGCTATTTGTTTTGTAAGTTAAATTGTCAAGAATAAAACTTTGCCCTTTTTCTGCTTTTTGAACAACTACTACTATTGGTGCAGCGGTACTTGTTGGATTGGCTACTAATTTTTTTGCATCCACTAAGGTTGAATTAAAGGCTACGCTATCTTTTTTTACGGTAATAGTAAAATTCTCAAATTTTTCTTTGTTGATCACTCCCATAAAATTTCCGGTGAGGCTCTCTACAACAGCATTTGTTTTTTCTTTAGTTACTGTATTATGGATCTCTACTACCGCGCCAACTACCGGTTCACCATTTTGATCTTTTGCTTTACCAAAAAAGAAATCCATGGTTTGCGGACGAGCTTCTTTATATAAAGGAAAACTATACAGATCATAACGACCAACACCTAATCCTTTTACTTTACCTTCATCAAAACACGAGAAATAACCTGTCTTTGCATCTCTACTCACAAAAAAACAAGCGTCCTCGCCAACACTATTAATTGGTCCGCCAATATTTACAGCATCATCCCATTTACCTTTAATATCCTTGCGGACGTAAAAAATATCGTAGTTACCAAAACCATAATGTCCGTTGCTGCTAAAGTATAAAGTTTCACTATCGCTATGAATGAAAGGTGTTTTCTCATTCTTTTCTGTATTTACACCAGGACCAAGATTTTCGGGAACGCTCCATTGCCCTGTTTTTGGATTCTTACGCGTTACATAAATATCAATGCCACCAAAACCACCCGGCCTGTCGCTTGCAAAATACAAGGTTACGCCATCGGCTGCAATAGTTGGTTGACTATCCCAGTATTTAGGATCATTTACCGGAGGAGGAAGTTTGCTTATTGGTCCCCATTCTTCATTGAACACATCCGTTTGCGCGTGACAAACATAAATATCAACATTGGGTTGCATGCCACCTTCGTTCTTCATCATAGCAAAATATAAATGTTTATTATCGATCGAAATGGTGCAACCACCTTGGTTATCTTCGCCTTCATTAAAAGGATAATACATCAGATCTCCTTTAGAAAACACACCTGTGTTATCTCGCTTTGAAACCATGAACACTTCCACTTCTTTATCGGTTTGATACGCCTTCAATTCTTTTTTTGGCATTTTGCGAACGTACATGGCGTATTTATCATCGGGAGTTACATAGGCCAAGTATTCATCACGCTCGGTTGAAACACCACGTACAACCTTAGGATCAAATGGAACTGCTTTCTTTAACTGTTTATCTTTTACACATTCTTTTTTCATGCCTTTGGCATTGATGCGTTGTTGATCGTAATCTTTCGCGAACTTACTTGCATCTTCATCTTTAAAATTCAAGAAGAGTTCAAAATAACGAATGGCCGAATCATTTTTAAATTCTTCGTAATACGAAGTGCCAATAAAGTAATAGGCCTCGCTATGTATTTGCGGACAATATTTGATCGCCGCCATGTAAAAAGGAACAGTAGGCGTGTAAGGTTTGTTTTCCAGCATACAACGCACCATGATCTCGTGTGCTAAAGCAAAGTGCGCATCGGCAAATTCGGGTTCAATGTCAATGGCTTCCATTAAGAACTTTAAGCGTTCCGGTTTTTCGTATTTCTTTTTATCAGTGCCCTTCATAAAAAGAAGCATTGCTTTTTTATTGGTCATCTCATTACACAGATCTTTGGTGTGTTCTTCTTGTGCAGAAGTTTTAGAGATAAAACAAAAAATGATAAGAAGTGAAGGAATTAATTTCCTTAAAAATAAACCTGTTGCCATACGTGCCATATATAACAAATTTAGTGCTAAGGATACACCTTTGAAAGGGAAAACAGGATTCTTATGGACTAAGAATTGTTAATTTGTAA
>CAYYUS010000134.1:0-3938 GCA_964474925.1 uncultured Akkermansia sp.
TAATTGTGGATATTCAGCCGAACTCATTAGTATCGGAAGCGTTTAGAAATATACGAACAAACTTGCAATATGCCGGAGTAGGTAAAGACAATAAAACCTTATTAGTAACTTCATTTTTACCGGGAGAAGGCAAAACATTTACAAGTATCAATTTAGCAACAACTTTAGCAAAAACAGGAAAAAAGACCATTATTTTAGAATTGGATCTGCATAAACCAAAAGTGTATAAAAACCTTGGTTTGCCTGCACAAATGATAGGGATCACCACCTATATCACTGATCAAGGCGGCACCATTGACGAAATAATTAAACCAAGCATCATACCAAATCTGTACTGCATGTTTGCCGGTCCGGTTCCACCAAACCCATCTGATTTTGTATTATCCGAAAAGCTGAGAGAATTGATAACTTATGCTAAATCTAATTTTGATTATGTAATAATCGATTCGCCACCTGCCGGTTTGCTCTCAGATTCTGTTTTTTTAATGCAATTTGCCGACGCCACTTTATTCGTTTTAAACGCGAATACATCAACACGCAAGACCATCAATTTTGTGAATCAAATTAAGGAGAGTAATAATATTACTAACCTGCTCTTTGTTCTAAACGGGGTAAGAGACCTTGGAAAACGCTATTATTACAAAGGTTATGGTTATAGTTATGGCTACGGCTATGGCTATGGCTATGGAAAAGGCAGCTCTTACAGCAAATAATTTGCCATTTCAATAAAAATGAGTAATTTTATTACTCGTTTTTAAGCATGTTTGATATCCTCATATCTTCAAAAACCCGGATCAAGATCCTTCTCAAATTTTTTCTAAATGAAAATTCTGTATCCTATTTACGTGGATTAGAGGAGGAATTTGGAGACTCTACAAACGGGATTCGCCTTGAATTAAATAAGTTTGAAAAGGCAGGTTTTTTGAATTCATACACCAACGGCAACAAAAAATTCTTCAAGGCCAATAAGGATCACCTCTTGTTCAAGGATATTCAGCAAATGCTGATGAAGATCACCGGTATAAATCACTTGGTAGATTATGTAATGAAGCATATTGGGAATCTTGAAAAAGTGTATTTAGTGGGCCAATTAGCAAAAGGATTAGACGCCGACACTATTGAATTGGTATTTGTTGGAGATATCAACATCTCTTATTTGGAAGAATTGATAGGTAAGGCCGAAAAAAAACTAGATAAAACAATTACTTTCAGTTGTTTTAAGCCTAACGAATTTGACTTGGAAACGATCAAGCAAAAGGATATGCATCCTTTGTTGATCTGGAATAAATAAATGCGAGCGATCGAGTAAATTTATTTCGATCTAAACATGTTTTTTAAAATTCAGTATGTGACTGAAGTGGCGAAGCTGTGAAAATTAATGAAGTGGAAAGTTTTATATGTAGCATCACGAAGTGAGAAGAAAGTGAGCCAACGTTTGAACGAACTCGGCTTGCAAGGCTATACGCCATTAAAAACCGAAAAACGAAAATGGAGCGACCGAATGAAGACCGTTAGTTTACCAATGATCAACGGATATGTTTTTGTGAAGGTAAGTGATAAAGATCGCGACATGGTTTTTAAAGCGCAGGGTGTTTTAAATTATGTGCGATACAATGGTGGAGATGCTATTGTAAGAGATATAGAAATAGAGGCACTTAGATCAGTTGAAGAAAAGGGATATTTTGTGGAGGGTGGCTTTCAGCAATCGTTTAAAGAAGGAGATAAAGTAATGATCAAGTATGGTCCTTTCAAAGGCTTGTCGGGTTTTGTAAGGTCCGTTGGCAATGAGAATATTTATCGCATCCATATTGAAAGTATAGGTTATTCGTTAACGGTTAAGGTTCCCGAAGAAGTATTAATAAAAGAAAAGAAATAGTGACTGAGAACGAAAATTGGGATCTAACAATTAAGCCACACTCCAAATGGTACGATCTAAGGATCGGTGAGATCTTGAAGTATAAAGATCTGTTGGTGCTTTTTGTAAGAAGGGATTTTGTTTCGGTATATAAGCAAACAATATTAGGGCCCTTGTGGTTCTTTCTTCAACCTATCATAACTTCACTAACATTCACCGTTATTTTTGGAAATCTCGCCAATATTTCAACGGATGGTTTACCTCAAGTTCTTTTTTATTTATGTGGCATAACATTATGGAATTACTTTTCAGAGACCTTAACTAAAACGGCCGATACCTTTACAGCAAATGCCAATATTTTTGGTAAAGTATATTTTCCACGGATGATCGTTCCGCTTTCTGTGGTTGTATCAAATCTTATTAAACTTGGTGTTCAGTTCTTGCTTTTTTTGGTTGTGTGGTTTTATTATTTAGTGTCACAAGATTCTATACATCCAAACTGGGCACTTGCCTTAGTGCCGTTCTTGGTCATAGTAATTGGTTTTTTGGGTTTAAGTTTTGGCATCATCATTTCTTCGTTAACTACAAAATACCGCGACCTTAAATTTCTTGTCACATTTGGAGTACAACTAATGATGTATGCCTCACCTATCGTTTATCCTTTATCGATTGTTCCTGAAAAATATAAATGGATGATCTTAGCAAATCCGGTTACTAGCATCATTGAAACATTTAAGTATGCCTTTTTGGGTGTAGGTATTTTTAATTGGTGGCATTTAGCATACAGTATTTCATTCACTATTATTTTATTTTTTATTGGCATGGTAATTTTTCATAAAGTTGAAAAATCGTTCATGGATACGGTTTAAGAGCAATGGATAAAATTGTTTTAAAAGCAGAAAATATTTCAAAGCAATACAGGCTTGGGCAATTGGGCACCGGCACCATTTCGCACGACCTTAATAGATGGTGGTATAAGATCAGAGGGAAGGAAGATCCTTATTTAAAAGTTGGTGATGCAAATGACAGAAGTAAAAGCGGAGGAAGCGAGTATGTTTGGTCGTTAAAGGATATTAACTTTGAAGTAAAGCAGGGAGATGTATTAGGGATCATTGGAAAAAATGGAGCGGGAAAGTCAACGCTCTTAAAAATATTATCTCAGGTAACTACTCCTACAACGGGTGAGGTAAAGATCAAAGGAAGAGTTGCTTCCTTATTGGAAGTTGGAACAGGCTTTCATCCCGAATTAAGTGGTAGAGAGAATATTTTTTTAAATGGTGCTATTCTTGGTATGTCAAAAGCCGAGATAAAAAGTAAACTAGAAGAGATCGTTGATTTTAGTGGTGTTGCAAAATATATTGATACGCCTGTTAAACGTTATTCATCAGGAATGATGGTGCGTTTAGGATTTGCAGTGGCTGCTCATTTAGAACCGGAGATCTTGATCGTGGATGAGGTATTGGCAGTAGGCGATCAGGAGTTTCAAGATAAGTGTATTGGTAAAATGCAAAATGTTTCACGTTCGGGAAGAACTGTTTTGTTTGTGAGTCATAATTTAGGAGCTGTACAAAATCTTTGTACATCTTGTTTGTATTTAAAGAACGGACAAATTATTGAACGCGGACCTACTTCTAAAGTGATCGAAACATATTTAACCGAGAATAAAAACGTACAATTAACAGGAGATATACCTCACGATTTTTATAGAATTTATTCTAATGGTGAAGCGTTTTTCAGAAAGATATTGGTAACAGATCTTCAGAATTCTATTGTGAACAAATTAGCATTCAATCAACCATTTAAAGTGGTGTTTGAGTTAGAAGTGCTAAAGGAATTAAAGAATGTAATGATCAACGTGAACTTGGGAACAACTTTGGGCCAACCTATTTTATACGCAGTTGATACATCCGGAGAAAAATACATCAGTCGCGACCTTAGTATTGGAAAACATAAAGTAGAAGTAACATTCAATTCAAAATTACTGCCTGGTAATTATTCTTTCACTCTTGGATTGAATTATGCGGCCAATGGAAATACAATTGATTGGGTAGAGAATGTGTATTTTATTGAAGTAGATAAGGTA
>CAYYUS010000134.1:3948-6793 GCA_964474925.1 uncultured Akkermansia sp.
TGAATAAAGATGAGAGTTATCCTTGGGATAGTGCTCATGGCTATGTTGAGCCCGAAACAAAATGGAATTATAAAACAATTTAAAACAATGGAGATAAAAGACAAAAAAATTCTAGTGATCGGTGGTGCCGGTTTTATTGGCGGCTTTGTAGTTCGTGAATTACTTAAAGAACCGATCAAGGAAGTTATTATCTATGATAATTTTGCTCGAGGTAAAATGAGCAACATTGAAGATTGCTTAAAAGATAAGCGATGTTATATTTACCCAACAGGTGGTGATGTGCGCGAAATAGATATTTTAAATGATGCCATGAAAGGCGTTGATTATGTTATCCATTTAGCGGCTATGTGGTTGCTGCATTGCAAAGATTATCCGCGTACAGCCTTTGATGTGAATATTGCTGGAACATTTAATGTGATCGAGGCTTGTGTGAAGAATAATATTAAAAAGTTGATCTATTCTTCTTCTGCTTCTGTTTATGGAGATGCTGTTGAGGTTCCGATGACAGAGGATCATCCATTCAATAACAAGAATTTTTATGGTTCAACAAAAATAGCCGGAGAAGCGATGTGTACCGCGTACAATGATCGTTATGGTTTAGAAGTTATTGGATTGCGGTATATGAATGTCTATGGTCCGGGTCAAGATCAGCACGCGGTTTACAGTGGCGTTGTTCCTATCATGTTAAATAAGATCGATGCTAATGAAGCGCCAACCATCAATGGTGATGGAAGTCAGGCTTATGATTTTATTTACGTGGAAGATATTGCGCGTTCAAATATTGCCGCCTTAAAAAGCGACGTAAAATTTGGGTATTACAATGTAGGAACACAAGTTCAAACTACCGTAAAGCAATTATGTGATACCATATTGAAATTAAAAGGATCGAATTTGAAAGTTGTATATAAACCTTACAGTGCCGACGATGCAAGAGCCTTAGTGCAAAACAGAATAGGATCTGCAGTGAAGGCCGAGAAAGAGTTAGGATTCAAATTCAAATACAATTTAGAGCAAGGATTGAATAAACTAATTGAATGGAGAGACACCAAAAATTTTTAAGAAATGGAATTAACTAAAAGAATTATTCAGATCTCATTACCGGTAACCGGTGAAGAAGAATGGCACGCGGCCAAAGAACCTTTAATGACGGGATGGTTAACATCAGGACCAAAAGTTGCAGAGTTTGAAAAACTGTTTGCGCAACGTCATCAGGTAAAACATGCTTATGCAGTAACAAGCGCAACGACAGCTTTGCATTTGGCCTTAGTGGCTTTAGGAGTTGGTCCAGGAGATGAAGTGATCGTTCCTGCATTTACTTGGGTAAGTACAGCTAACGTAGTTTTGTATTGCGGCGCCACGGTTGTTTTTGCGGATATTGATCCTGTAACATTCAACATCGATCTAAATGATCTTAAGAAAAGAATTACCTCTAAAACAAAAGCCATCATTCCTGTGCACCTGTTTGGATTGTGTGCAGATATAGATGGTATAAAAGCTATTGCACCAAATATTCCCTTGGTAGAGGATGGCGCATGCGCAGCAGGAGCAGGTTATAAAGGAAAAGCAGCAGGAAGTTTGGGCGATGTTGGTTGTTTTTCTTTTCATCCACGTAAATCGGTTACTACAGGAGAAGGAGGAATGGTAACAACAAATAATGATCAATTAGGAGAGATGATAGGAATGTTGCGTAATCATGGCGCATCAGTTTCTGAAGAGCAACGACATAAAGGTCCAAAGCCATACATTCTACCTGATTTTAATATGATGGGTTTTAATTACCGCATGACAGATATTCAAGGTGCTGTTGGTGTTGTACAAATTAAAAAATTAGATAAGTTCATCGACGAGCGTGAAAAATGGGCTGTGTATTATGATCAGGAATTAAGTTCTATTGCTTGGTTACGTACTCCAAAATTTGATAAAAAGAATTATAAGCATGGATGGCAGAGTTATGTAACATTTGTTGATCCAAAAACCTCACCAATAAGCAGAAATGATCTAATGGAATTTTTGCAGCAACATGGCATCTCTACACGGCCAGGAACGCATGCAGTTCATATGTTAGGTTTTTATGCGAACAAATACAATATCAAGCCAAACGATTTTCCGGGAGCACAAGCAGCTAATGATCACTCTATGAGCATTCCTTTGCATAACAGAATGACTAAAGAAGATTACGAATATATAGTTACGATCTTAAGAACTGTGAAATAAGTATGTGTGGCATTGTAGGTATATTTAATACAGATCAAAAACCGGCAGCACTAGTTGAGGTAAAGCAAATGGCCGCCGCCATTGCTCACCGAGGGCCAGATGGAGAAGGATATTATGTGTTTGAGAATGTGGCTTTAGGTCACAAGCGCCTCGCCATACTTGATGTTTCCGAAAGAGGTTTGCAACCTATGACATCTAAAAATGATGAATGGGTCATTAGCTTTAATGGTTGTATCTACAATTATCTTGAATTAAAAAAAGAATTAAGATCGCTAGGACATAGTTTTATTTCTGAAACAGATACTGAAGTTATTGTTGAGGGTCTTGTTGCTTATGGAACTGATTTTTTAAAGCGGTTGAATGGTATGTTTGCGGTAGGTGCTTATCATAAACCAACTAAGCAGATGTATTTAAGTAGGGATCGATATGGCGTGAAGCCTCTTTATTATTATTTTAAGAACGGAACATTATTATTCGCATCTGAGATCAAAGCCATTTTAGAATACCCTCAGTATAAAAGTGAATTGAATTATTATGCCCTGAATGAGTATTTCACTTTCCAAAATCAATTCACATACACCACTCTGTTCAAGAATATTTTTATGCTTCCTGCGGCGAATACAGTTTGTAT
>CAYYUS010000135.1:0-6768 GCA_964474925.1 uncultured Akkermansia sp.
AAGGATCAAGAATACTCTGTTATTTTTTATAAATGCTTTCATTTATAATTTTTTTGCTTCCTCCCAATACACATTCATTTCGTCGAGCGTGCAATCTTTTAGATCTCTGTTTTGTTCTTTTATTTTAGCTTCCAAATAATTGAATCGCTTGGTGAATTTTTTATTGGTGTGTTCTAGAGCATCTTCGGGATTAATGCCTAAAAATCTACCATAATTAATGAGTGAGAATAAAACATCACCAAATTCTTGCATGGCTTTTTCTGAATGACCATCTTTTACTTCTTTTTCAAACTCATTAAGTTCCTCTTTTACTTTTTCGTAAACCTGCTCAGGTTTATCCCAATCAAAACCCATAGCGCGAACTTTTTCTTGAATGCGATATGCTTTTAAAAGCGCGGGCATGCTATTTGGAACGCCAGAAAGAACAGTTTTATTGCCGCCCTTTTCTTTTTGTTTGAGTTGCTCCCAATTTTGTTTTACTTGTTCTTCGGTTTCGGCTTTTACATCGCCGTAAATATGCGGGTGACGGTAGATCAGTTTTTCGCAAAGTTCATCCATTACATTTTTTATGTCAAACGCCTTTTGTTCGGAGCCAATGCGCGCGTAAAAAACCATGTGTAATAAAATATCGCCTAACTCTTTTTTTACTTCGTTAAGATCATTTTTTAAAATGGCATCGCTTAACTCATATGTTTCTTCAATGGTTAAATGACGTAACGATTCGATGGTTTGTTTTTTATCCCAGGGACATTTTTCCCGCAGATCGTCCATGATGTTCAATAAACGTTCGAATGATTTAAGCGTTTCTTCTCTTTGCATACCCTACAAATTTAATAATTTAATAGGGACAGAACCTATTTTTGGAATTATTAACCATTATAAGAAGGTCTCTAAGGTCTTATTAAGAGAATTGAGAGATTTTTTGGATTATCTATAGTTACCGAATTTGAAAAATCATCATAACTATCAACGCTAGTAATTAATAGTTGGTAATCATTTAATAGATCATCGGTCCAGTTATTTTTATTGATAAATAACACTGTATTAGAAGAAATATGTTCCAATCCGTTTACTTCTTCCTTTAGATCAAAATTAGATTCAATAAAGCCTTTATGGTCTAAAATGGTGATGTTGGCCGGGCTATTGCGGATTATTTTTTTTGCATAAAAGAAAAGGAAAACATCGCTCATTGAAGATATAACGATTAGAACCGATTCTATACTTTCGAGTTTATGGTCAAAGAAAATGCCAACTGGTATAGAGCTGTTTTTGATGAATTGACTGGTCTTATCATCAATAAGTTTGTTGCCTCTAAAGAAAGATGACTTTCCTATTAAGGAGCCAATTATTCTTTCGGGTTGAAGTGCAGAAGCTGTAATGCCAATAACTTTACCAAGTAAAGAACCTTCAAAAATTGATTGGCCGGCACCAATAATTAAAAGATCATAATCGCCGGAATTGCTATCTTCTAAAATAGTATCGTTTACATTGTTGTTAACTTTGTAAGCTGTTTTTATTGGAAGTCCTATTTTGTTTGACTCAGCTTTAATGAGTTTAAAACTCTCCTTTTCATATTCGTCTAACTGATATTGGTTGATGTCGGTATTTGGCGTAACGTGAAGTGCAGTGATCTCGGTTGTGCTTTTGGTGTAACCGGTAATGATATTCACCAGGCGAAGAAGTTTTCGTCCACCTGCCGGACTAGCAAAGGAAAGCAATATTCTAAAATTCTTCTTTTTAATTTCGGTGGTTTCTTCTTTGTCTTTTTTGAATATAAAATTTATGAGATCTAGAAGTGGTCCGGTCATTAAGGTTGTTACAAGCGCCATAATTACCATCATGGCAAATATTTCCGGAGAAAGAATTCCAAGATCATATCCGATGTTCAATACAACTAACTCCATTAAACCCCTTGTATTCATTAAAGCGCCCATTGATAAGCTATTGCGCCAATTTTGACCAACAAATTTAGCTGCTACAGTTGCACCAATAAATTTACCTGCAACCGCAAGAGAAATTATATAGAAGGCTGTTTTCCATAAATGTTCATCGTTAAGCAGCGTGATCTTTGTTCTTAATCCGGTAAAAACAAAGAACAAAGGAAGTAATAAACCCAACGATACGGATTCTGTTTTTTCGATTAGGATCTTTCTGAAATTTACCGATGGAGGCATGATAACTCCGGCAAGGAATGCGCCGAACAAAGCGTGAATACCAATGATCTCGGCAAGAAATGCAGATATGAGTAAAATACCAAAAACGGCGCCAACCACATTCAAGCTTAACACTTCTTTATGAGAATATATCTCACCCATTTTTTTCAGGAATGGTTGTACAAATTTTATCATTACAAAAACGTAGATAACAGCCAGTGATATAGTGAACATGGATGCTGCTATAGAGCCTGCGTTAACAATGGCAATAACGGTTGCTAAAATACACCATGCTGTGAGGTCATCAATTGCAGCAGAAGTAATAGTTAAGGAGCCAAGTTTTGTTTTAGTGAGATTTCGCTCGTGTATGATTCGTGCAAGTACCGGAAAAGCCGTTATGCTCATGGCGGTGCCCATAAAAAGAGCAAAGGAAATAAAGCCAACATTAGGCGGAGCAAAAGAATCGTAAATGCTATAAGATAAACAGATACCAAGCAAAAAAGATAAAAAGATGCCAGTGTGACTAATGATGAGCGCGTCATTGGCTTTGTTTTTTAGAACCTTTAGATCTAATTCCATTCCAATAACGAACATAAAAAGTACCAATCCAACCTGACTTAGAAATTGTAAATTCCCTAGCGATTGTATAGGGAATAAATAGGCGTTGAATTCGGGGAACCAATTGCCCATAAAGGAGGGGCCAAGGAATAATCCGGCAAATATTTCACCAATAACAGAAGGGAGTCCTATTTTTCCAAAAATGAAACCAAAGGTTCGCGCAAAGAAAATGATAGTAACTATTTGCAATAAAAGGATGGCAAGGGGATGGGTGATATTGTGTTTTACAAGTTCGCTTATTTGTTGATAGATGCTTAAGCCTTCGTTTACTGAGCGGTGAATGGTTTTGGTTTGTTCTAAACCTTTGCCGTTATTAATAAGTAAGTAAAGGCTTAAAGAAAAAACTACGATGGCTACTAGGTAGTAAAGTATATGCTTGTATTTTTTCAAATGGAGTGCCGAAACGCTTTATAAATTTAAGCTAAAACTTTAACTTATAGCGTACGCAAGGCAATTAAATTTTAATTAATTTTGGAATTCTAGTGAAAAAAGCACTTTTCATAACCTTTTTAATTGCTCTACGTACAATAGTACTTTCGCAAAGTGGTTTGGTTACAAATCCTAACTGGTACATTAAGCCATATGTAAATTTTGCGGCTATCATTCAACACCGCAGTTCTATGGGGAATTTGATCACCGGATATCCAAAAACGTATGAGTTAAATATTGTAAAGCCTACGTTAGGAGATAAATTATGGCAGATAGAAAACAATTTACCGGAGATCGGCGTAAATCTTTCGTTTGTTGATTATGCCAATAAGAAAGAGTTGGGTTATGGGATCGTTGTAGCCCCTTTTGTGGAGATCCCGTTAAATAAGAAACAAAGAACGCGCCGGTTGTATTTAAGATTATGTTGGGGTTCGGCATTTATGACCAAGCGATTTGATATTGTAGAAAACCAGAAGAACGGCGCAATTGGAAGTATGTACAATGCCTACGTGCAATTTAAATGGTTTTGGCAAATACCCATCAATAAAAACGTGCGCTTTGAGCCTGGCTTTATGTTCTCGCACGTAAGCAATGGTAGAGCGCAATCGCCAAATCTTGGATTAAATATTTTTGGAGTAGGCGCAGCTTTTAATTTCAATATCACTAAAAAACCTCTGCCTCAAGTTGAAAAAATTGATAGCAGTACAAAAAGTAAAAGTAGACACGAACTTACGTTTTTAAATTCTTATGGAGTGAACGATGGCGAGATCCTTGGAAGAAAATATCTTACGGCCTGCATGTCGTTTGGATACAATTACAATAAACGAAACACGCATAAATTTGGTGTAGGTTTTGATGTTTTTTACGAGCAGAATTATGTAAAGGATCTTCAGGAATCGAATTTACCAACCGATAATGCATTACAACAGTTGCGCTATGGGCCAAAAATTTGTTATTCGTATAATATTGGTTGCATAAGTTTGCCCTTAGAAATGGGTGCTTACATAAACCAACCTATAACACCTGATGGAAGTTTTTATCATAAAATTGGCGTCAGATATCTAGGAAAGAAAGGTTTAATGGTAGCGTTTGGATTACGCACGCATTGGGCAGTGGCCTATTGTTTTGATTATGGAATTGGATATAGATTGCCTTTAGGGAAATGAGATATTTGAATCACATATTTATTTTGGCAGTAATTTTAACTTCCTGCAATAAAAGTTCGCCCGATTGTTTTAAGAAAGCCGGAGCGGATAGTAATATCGAGCGAGTAATGACGCCGTTCAAGGTTGTTCAATTAGAGACCAATATTGAAGTTACTTTGGTAAAAGGAGCGGAATACAAAGTGCAAATATTTGGCGGCACCAACTTGTTAGAAAAAGTTACAACATCAGTTGAGAGTGGAACGCTTATGATCGATAACGATAACGGTTGTAATTTTGTTCGCGGCTATGATCATAAATTGAAGGTGACGGTTACAGCGCCCGAATATGACAAAGTGATAACCAATTCCGTTGGTAGTATAATCACAAACGCCGATTTTCAACAAGACACCATGTTCTTTAGTTCTGAAGGTGGTGATATGATCATTAATGGTAATTATACCGAATTAAAATCTAGTTCACACGGCAATGGTAATGTGTATTTTAAAGGGACTACTAGCAAAATGTATGTGTATATGAACGGAACTAATTATTTGTATGCAGAAGAGGGAACCATTACGAATTATATTTTTATTGAATCGGTTTCTTTAGCCGATGCCTATATTACTGCACCAACAAACGGAACTTTTGAATATCACCTATGGAAAACCGGTAATGTATATTACAAAGGCGATCCGGCTTCAGTAAATGGAAAGAGTGAAAAGGGTGGTATTGTTATGAAGAAATAAAAAAGCCCCGCGTTAACAGCGAGGCTTTTTAATATCGTATCAAAAAATTATTTCAAACTTCCGATCATGTCTTCTGGTTTTACCCACTGATCAAATTGTTCGTTGGTAACTAATCCTAAACCAATAGCGGCTTCACGCAACGTTTTCCCTTCTTTGTGCGCTGTTTTCGCAATTTTAGCAGCGCTCTCGTAACCAATATGTGTATTTAATGCTGTAACTAACATTAAACTGTTTTCCATATGTTGTTTTATCATTGGAAGATTTGGTTCAATACCTTCAGCACATTTGTCATTGAAGCTTACACACGCATCACCTATTAAACGCGCACTTTGCAAAACATTGGCAGCGATAACAGGCTTAAACACATTTAATTCAAAATGTCCCATTGATCCGCCAACCGAAACAGCAACATCATTTCCAATTACCTGAGCGCAAACCATGGTCATGGCTTCCGGCTGAGTTGGATTTACTTTGCCCGGCATGATAGATGAACCCGGTTCGTTATCGGGAATAATTAATTCGCCAATTCCACTTCGTGGGCCTGATGATAACATACGTACATCATTCGCAATTTTCATTAATGCAACGGCTGTACGTTTTAAAGCGCCACTCATTTCAACCATAGCATCGTGTGCTGCTAAAGCTTCAAATTTATTTGGCGCTGTTACAAAAGGTAATTTAGTAAGCTCTGCAATTTTTTTGGCAACTAATACATCGTATCCTTTTGGTGTATTTAATCCTGTGCCAACTGCTGTTCCACCTAATGCTAATTCTTTTACAGCTTCTAACGCATTTTTTAAACAACGGATGCTCATGTTTATTTGTTGAACATAGCCGCTAAATTCTTGTCCTAACGAAAGCGGTGTAGCATCCATAAAATGGGTGCGACCTGTTTTAATAATGTTATTGAATCTTTCAGATTTCTTTTGAAGTGTGTTGCGCAATTTTTCTAAACCCGGAATTGTAATTTCGGCTACTTGCTTATAAGCTGCAATGTGCATAGCTGTTGGGTAAGTATCGTTACTTGATTGTGATTTGTTCACATCATCATTTGGATGCAATACTTTTTTGTCGTCGGTTAATTTTCCGCCGCTCATTACATGCGCGCGATAAGCAATAACTTCATTCGCGTTCATGTTACTTTGCGTTCCTGAACCTGTTTGCCAAATAACCAAAGGAAATTGATCGTCTAATTTTCCGGCAATAATTTCATCGCAGGCTTTTGCAATAAGATCACATTTGTCTTTTGTAAGAACACCAAGATCCATATTTGCCATCGCGGCCGCTTTTTTCAAATAGCCAAAAGCATATATAATTTCCTTTGGCATGCTAGCCTCAGGACCAATTTTAAAATTATTACGTGAGCGCTCGGTTTGTGCTCCCCAATAAACATGAGAAGGTACTTTTACCTCGCCCATTGTATCTTTTTCTATACGAAAATCCATAAGTGTTTAATTTAGTAGTTGCAAAAATAGGCTTTGGCGCTTACAAAACCATTATATATTTCAACAAAATAAGGGTTTTGTGAACCGCTGATCACTTTTGGGTTCTATTCAACGATCAGTTTTTTGAAATAGTTTTGTTTACTTGTTTTAATTTCAATTAAATAAATGCCCTTGGTTAAATTATGATCAATCGAATTTAGTTCCGTTGATCTTTGAAACTGTTTCTTTCCCA
>CAYYUS010000136.1:0-6760 GCA_964474925.1 uncultured Akkermansia sp.
TGCTTTTTCTTCAACTTTCTCAGCTAAAACGCAATCGGTAGTTAATAACATACCAGCAACTGAAGCTGCGTTCTCTAATGCTACGCGACTAACTTTAGTTGGATCGATCACACCTGCTTTTAAAAGATTTTCAAAAACTTCGGTACGTGCATTGAAACCAAAATCATCTTTTCCTTCTTTTACTCTTTGTACAACAATAGATCCTTCGATACCGCTGTTAGCACAAATTTGACGAAGTGGTTCTTCCAAAGCGCGTTTTACAATTTGAATTCCTGTTGTTTCGTCATCGTTGGCACCTTTTACTTTATCTAAAGATGATACCGCACGAATATAAGCTACTCCTCCACCCGGTACAATTCCTTCTTCAACCGCAGCACGTGTTGCAGCTAATGCATCGTCAACGCGATCTTTTTTCTCTTTCATTTCAACCTCAGATGCAGCACCAACATAAAGTACAGCAACTCCACCTGCTAATTTTGCTAAACGCTCTTGTAATTTCTCTTTATCGTAATCAGAAGTTGTAGCTTCAATTTGCGACTTAAGAGCATTTACGCGCGCAACGATATCCGCTTTTTTACCGGCACCGTTAACAATAGTTGTATTGTCTTTATCAATGGTAATTTTTTCTGCTTTACCTAACATGTTCAACTCAGCGTTCTCCAATTTAAATCCACGGTCTTCGCTAATAAATGTTCCACCTGTTAAAATTGCAAGATCTTCCAACATTGCTTTACGGCGATCACCAAAGCCTGGAGCTTTAACAGCAGCAATTTTTAAATTAGCACGTAAACGATTTACTACTAATGTTTGTAATGCTTCTCCGTCTAAGTCTTCTGCAATGATCAATAATGGTTTTCCTGTTTGAACTGCTTTTTCTAAAATAGGAAGCAATTCCTTCATAGCGCTGATCTTTTTCTCGTAAATTAAAACGTAAGGATTATCCAATACCGTTTCCATTTTTTCTACATCGGTAATAAAATACGGAGAGATATAACCGCGATCAAATTCCATTCCTTCTACTACATCTACGCTTGTATCTGTTCCCTTTGCTTCTTCAACCGTAATAACTCCTTCTTTTTTTACTTTACCCATTGCTTCTGCAATTAATTTTCCGATAGTGCTATCGTTATTTGCAGAGATGGTTGCTACTTGTTCAATTTTTTTAATGTCATTTCCAATAGAAGTTGATTGCTTTGCTAAATTCTCAACTACTAATGCAACTGCTTTATCAATTCCACGTTTTAGATCCATTGGATTTGCACCTGCTGCTACGTTCTTCAATCCACCCGTTACAATGGCTTGTGCTAGTACAGTTGCTGTTGTTGTTCCATCTCCTGCAATGTCCGCAGTTTTTGAAGCAACTTCTTTTAATAATTGTGCACCCATATTTTCTACAGGATCAGACAATTCAATTTCTTTCGCTACCGTTACACCGTCTTTTGTAATTGCCGGTGATCCAAATTTTTTGTCGATGATAACGTTACGTCCCTTTGGACCCAATGTTACTTTTACTGCATTTGCTAATTTATCAACGCCGCGCTTTAGTGCATCGCGAGCTTCTATATTAAATGTGATTTCTTTTGCCATGATTTTGATTAGTTGATTTGATGATTAGATAATGAGATGATTAAATGATCGCGAAAATATCGCTTTCACGCATAATTAAAAGGTCCTTCCCGTCTACTTGTATTTCGGTGCCTGCATATTTTCCGTACAATACAGTGTCGCCTACTTTTACGGTCATTGGTTCGTCGGGCTTTCCATTTCCTACCGCTACTACCTTTCCACGTTGTGGTTTTTCTTTTGCTGTATCAGGAATAATGATACCACCGGCTGTTTTTGTTTCTGCCGCTGCTGCTTCAACTAGAACTCTATCTGCCAAAGGTTTTACGCTAATTTTTGCCATATTTATTCGAATTTTAGATTAGTTTTTTTTAATTCGCATACGAAGGTAGCAGAATTTATGCCAAATGGGTACAATTGAGGTTTTTCGGTCAAATTTACCTTGTTTGACAGCCCTAAAACGCCAATCTGACACTTGGAAAAGAATGCATTTATTTTCACTATATTTACATATGGGACTTTTCAGAAAAATTAGCCTTATTACTCTATGTTTTCCCCTGTTAACAAGCTGCTATTCGCAGGGTTCGGGTGGTAATTCTATCGACGCCAATATGCCCGATAAATTGGCCGCCTATAGTACGCATACCATTGAAATTACCATAAAAAAAGGACCAAATTCAAGCTTTTCTAAGTATCAATTAGACGTTCCTGCAAATGTTACCATTAAGGAAGGCATTAGCAAGGATGGTAATTTCTCATTCGAAAAACAACAGGCCAAATTGGTTTGGGTAGAGAGTCCAAAAACAGATGAGTTTACAATTACCATGATCATGGAAGTTGGAAATGCAACAGGACAAGCAATGTTTGAACACCGTTATTTTTACATTGATGGAGAATCTCGCAAAGAAATTAGTGATGGCCCCATGCATGTTGAATTTACTCCCGGAACTCCTCGCGATAAAACCATTGCAGAAACAAAATTAATTGAGCCCGCAAAAACAAATACAGTTGTTTCAACGCCAACCGTTGCAAACACAACACCAACTAGCGCGATCACAAAAACCGAAGAACCAAAAAAAGTGAACATCACCATTCCGGTTTCAAAAACAATTACGCCAACAAGTACCGTTGTTCCTGTTGCGGCCACAACACCAACCAATAGCAGTAACACAACGCCACAATCCATTGAAATAAAAGAATACAAAGTTCAAATTGGTTCGTTTGGTGCAAAGCCAAGTATGGCTAAATACGGTAATATTGGCAAGGTAACTGTTGTTGAAGAAGCCGGCGTTTTTAAGATCCTGGCAGGAAGTTTTCCAACCAAAGAAGAAGCCATTAAAAAGATGGAAGAGCTCAAAACTCAGGGCCATCAAGGCTTTGTGGTGCTTTACATTAATGGTGTGAAAGCTAAATAATTTTCAATTCTATTTTTATTTTTTGGGCGCCGGGCGGGCTGCTCCGGGCTCGCTGTTCGCTCGGCTTTTTTTGTTTGGCGAAAAGCCAAACAAAAAAGAGCTAAACCCTTCGCATCCCTGGCGCAGACGGTAAGAAGAGGCAGCTGTCTCTTTTTACCGGCCGCGTGAGCGATTGTAGCGAAAAGCCCTGCGCAGGACTTTGCAAAATGTTTGTTGGGCGAGGAAGCGACTTTAGAAGCTACCGGAGCCCTACAAACATTGCAAAGGACAAGCAGGCTTGTAGCGAAAAGCGCGACCCCATGAAGTAGAAAAACTTCCAGCGTGTGTCCGGTTTTTCTACTTCATGGGGGCACGTCCAAAAATTCAATCCTGTTAATACCTTTTATTGCCATCTTCTTTTTTTTTTGGTTTATTTACATGGATGAAAAGGTCACTCCTTCTTTTATGTTTCATAACAACATCACTTGTTGCTCAAAACGAATTTGATAAATACGGTCCAATGGGTTGTGAGGTTTATACCGATCTTGATGAAGCATTAAAAGCAAAAGGAAGAGTTTACAAACTGGATCTTAACCTAAAACCCATCACCAAAAAACAATATCCAAAACTTAGTTCGCTTAAAGATCTATTGGCATTACGCATGCGCGGAAATGGAATTACTACGTATCCCGAAAATTTTAATCAACTAACTTACCTTGCGTATTTTGCTTCTTACAACAATAGCTTAACCGCTTTTCCTACAAATCTTAAAACGTTTTTTAATCTTGAGTATCTCGAATTGCAAAACACAGCGATCGACAGCATCCCGGCTGAAATTGTTTACTTGCAAAAACTACGTTCGTTCAAATTTGGAAATACAGATGATACTTTGCGCTTACCAATCACGCTGAAGTATATTAAAAATTTAAAGGATATCAGCATCGAAAATGTGATCATGGATAGTTTACCAAAAGAGCTTTTCAAAGTGCAATCTCTTAAGTTCCTTTACCTCTCTAATACCAACACGCACTATTTTACCAAACATTTTGAGCGTTTACAAAATCTAGAAGTGCTTATCTTAGAAAATAATCCTATCACTAAGATCCCCAACGAAATTTACATGGCTAAAAAATTACGGATGATCTCTTTCCGCAATAATAAACTAACAACTATTCCTGAAACCATTACAGAATTAAAAGAATTAGCATTGCTCGATCTTCGAGGAAATCCAATAGAACAAGAAGAAATAGATAAATTAAAGGCCTTGCTGCCCGACTGTCAAATTAAATTTTGATCAGTTGCCCTAAACGCAGGGTTGATGTTGGTTTCAGTTTATTCTTTTTACACAAAGCTCCTACCGTTGTATGGTAACGTTTAGCAAGATACCCAAGTGTATCGCCACTTTTTATTTTGTGCAATTTACTGCCTGTTTTTTTAGCGTAAGCCAATTCTGCTTTAGTTAAACCAACATCGCGGCGGTGACGACCTTTTAAAGCTCTTAGATCATATTTCGCTACAACATCTGTTTTACGTAAAACAAAACAATTGTCTTTTAAGTTTCCGTTCTTAAAATCAACAACGTCCATCGCGTCAATAGCTTGACCCAAATAACGTAATTCCCAATGTAAATGATCTCCTGTTGAACGGCCTGTGTTTCCACCTAAACCAATGATTTCACCGGCCTTAACCATTTTACCAACCTCCACATTCATTTGCGATAAGTGGGCGTAAACTGTTTCTAAACCATTGTTATGACGAACAATGATGCAATTACCGTAACCGTAACATACTTTTGCAATACGAACCATTCCGTCGAATGCCGACACAACTGTATCGCCTGTAACCAGATCAATATCTGTTCCGTAATGCGGACGGCGACGTCTCCATCCAAACTCACTGGTAGTGTTTCCTTTGAATGGCATTTTAAAACCACCATCGCCGGGACTAACAAGGTCAATCTCAACGCTATCTACTTTAAATGCTTCATTAAAATTATATGGGTGCGCCATGGTGGTATCCCAGCTGGCGTAAAGGTCGTTACTCGGAAAAACAATTAAACTGGTATCAACGTCTTCTTCGTCGCTACAGTCTTCGTTAAGTTTAGCAATGTTTGTGTTAACCGTTGAAGTATCGTCTTTTGACTTTACTTTCTTCTTATCATCTCCGGGCTTTTTTTCATCATAAACTGATGCACTAACCGTGTTTGATGTAACCACGAGTAATGAAATGATTATGAATATTTTATGAATTACTTTCACCTAGTTTTGATTCGAGTTTTGCAAAGATTGGATTTATTGTGAAAAAACCAAAGTTAATTAAGGTTTAAGGCACACTTCTTATTAACAAGTATACGCAATAAATTGAAAATTAGTTACATACAGAGATGTTAAATTCCCTTGTTTTTAACAAAATTGTCCCATTTTTCGAGCATTTGCTGCATATCTTGAGGCAATTCGCTATCAAAGAACATCCTCTCGCCGGTGATGGGATGTTCAAAGCCAAGTGTTTTAGCATGAAGCGCTTGGCGGGGTAAGATCTCAAAACAGTTTTGAATGAACTGTTTGTACTTGGCTGTGTTTAGTCCTTTTAAAACTTTATCGCCGCCATACTCGTTGTCGTTAAACAATGGGTGACCAATACTTTTAAAGTGAACGCGGATCTGGTGAGTGCGTCCGGTTTCGAGTTTACATTCAATTAAGGTAATATAGCCATAACGTTTAATTACCTTCCAGTGCGTTACCGCATGTTTGCCATATTCACTTCCTTCGGGAAAAACCGCCATCACTTTTCGGTTCTTAAGATCGCGACCAACATTTCCAACAATGGTTCCGCTATCTTCTTTCATATCTCCCCAAACTATGGCCACGTATTTACGATCAATGTCTCTATCATAAAATAATTTCGACAAAAGCGTCATCGCTCTTTCCGTTTTAGCGATCATAATTGTGCCGCTGGTATTTTTGTCAATGCGATGTACAAGCCCTACTCTATCCAAAACAACATCGTTGTCTAATTTTTGCGGTTTGGATGGTAGATTTTTAAAATGATAGAGCATTGCGTTCACTAATGTTCCGGTATAATTTCCGTAAGCGGGATGAACAACCATGCCTGGTTTTTTATTGATGATGGCCAAGTAATCATCTTCAAAAGTTATCTCAAGTGGAATGTTTTCAGGAAGAACTTCTAACGTACGAGGAGGAACACTGAACTGAACCGAGATCTCATCGAATGGTTTTATTTTGTAATTCGACTTTGTGGGTTTGCCATTCACCAAAACATTTCCGGCATCACAGGCATTTTGAATTCGTGTTCGAGTAGTATGAGCAATGCGCGTTAATAGATATTTATCTATACGCAACATCGCCTGGCCTTTTTCAACCTTTATATTGTGATGCTCGTAAAGCTGGGGAATATCCTCGCCGTCAAATGCGTCTTCCGATTCTTCGTTCTCCACCATAGATATTAGTGCTGGATAATAAGCTTTTGGCGGTATTGAACTTTGTTTTGAGAAGAAAGTACAAGGAGATAAATTCCGTTGGTCAAACTTTGCGTATCGATCTCTGAACCTGTTCCACTCAATACGGTTTTTCCATCAATGCTTAAAACAGAATAAGAAATTTCAAGATCATTATCATTCCAAATTTTTACAAGGTCAGACGCAGGATTTGGATACACTTTAAACGAAGAATTTTCAGATCCATTTTCTTTCACACCAACCGGTGGAATTATTTTTGGCCCGAATACCGGACGCATCATAACCGAACCGTAATAAGACGATTGTGTCCATCCACTTCCCGAATCAT
>CAYYUS010000137.1:0-6746 GCA_964474925.1 uncultured Akkermansia sp.
AAATTATGAAAATCTTTTATTCATAAAATCACACAAATGAGCAATTGGTAAACTCAGGCGATCTTCAATTACCTCAAGGAACAAAAGTTGTTTGGACCTTCAACACAAAGAATACCGATGATCTGAGTTTGCATTTTGTAGACACACTCATTAATCCTGTGCATACCACTCAAGATCAATTTACCTACGCCCGCAAATTTTTAAATAGCAATAACTATATTTTAAAAGCCACAAATCTTTTAGTTGATAAGGCCATTGATTCGGTTTCGTATGTGATCAATGTAATCCCTGATCAATATCCTATGATCGATCTTAACCAAACTACCGATTCTATCAATACAAAAAATATTTATTTAAGCGGAAGTGTAAAAGATGATTACGGTTTTTCGCGATTGAACATGGTGCTTAAAAAATATAGTACTGATTCAACTAACAAGCCTATTGAAAGTTCGGAAACTATTCCTATCAATATTAATCCAAAACAAGTTTCGCAAACTTATTATTACTTTTTAAATACCGCTACATTCAATTTAATGCCCGGCGATAAGATAGAATATTACTTCGAGATCTTTGATAATGATGGGGTAAATGGTTCTAAATCTTCAAAAACAAATGTATTGGTGTATAAAGCCCCAAGTTTGGATGAGATCAATGATGCCGCCTCAAAAAATAATTCAGAAATAAAAAATGATCTCGAAGAAAGCATCAAACGCGCCAAACAATTGCAAAAAGACGTGAGCGACCTTTCTAAAAAAATAAATGATAAGAACCAGTTAAGCTACGAAGAAAAGAAAAAGCTGGAAGAGATCATGAACAAGCAAAATGCTTTAAAGAATAAAATTGAGGAAGTTAAAAAGGAGAATCAGCAAAACAATCAAATGCAAAATGAGTTCTCGCAACAAGATGAAGCAATTTTAGAGAAGCAGCAAGAACTCGAAAAATTATTCGATCAGATCATGACACCCGAAATGAAGAAGTTGTTTGAGGAACTTCAAAAGGCCATGAACCAACTGAATAAAGATCAGGTGCAACAAAAATTAGAAGAACTAAAACTCACCAATAAGGATATTGAAAAAGAACTCGATCGTAATTTGGAATTATTCAAAGCCCTGGAAGTGCAAGAGAAAATGCAGAATGTAGTGGATAAGTTAGATGAGTTGAAGAATAAAGAATTGGATCTTAAAAATGAAACAGAGAATAAGGATAGTAAATCACCCGACAATAAAGCTTTAGAAAAAAAGCAAGACGATATCAGCAAAGAGTTTGATAAATTAAAAGAAGACATTAAAGAACTGGAGAAAAAGAATGCTGAATTAGAAGAGCCTGCCAAACTTCCTAGCAACGAAAAAAAGAAAGAGGATGTAAGCAAGGAAATGAAAAAGAGTTCGGAAAGCTTGAACAAAGGAGAAAAAAAAGAAGCTGCAAAAGCGCAAGAAGATGCCGCCAAAAAAATGGAAGAGATGGCCGAGGAGATGATGGAAGAGATGGAAATGGAAGCGCAACAACAAGATGAAGAGAATGCCGCCGCCATGCGCCAAATTTTAGAGAACTTATTGAACGTATCGTTTACCCAAGAGGAATTAATGAAACAGTTAAGCACGACGCGAATTGATAATCCTCAGTACTTAAAAATTCCTCAGCTTCAAAATAAATTAAAAAGCGACAGCAAAATTATTGAAGATAGTTTATTGGCTTTAAGTAAACGCGAGCCATCGGTAAGTAGTTTTATTGATCGCGAAATAAGCGCCATTAATCATAACATGGAAAAAACTATTAAGTCGTTGGCGGAAAGAAACACATCGGATGCTACAACGCGGATGCAAACGACCATGACCTCGGTAAATAATTTAGCACTGTTATTGAACGAATCGTTAGAGCAAAAACAAAATAAAATGAAAGCTGCTGCCAAACAAAAAGGCGGCAAAAAAGGAAAATGTAAAAAACCGGGTTCGGGTTCAGGTCAAACGCCATCCAACGCGCCTAGTATTCCTAACATGAAAAAATTGCAGGAGCAATTAAATAAACAACTGCAAGCTTTAAAGGATGCCATGGATAAAGGCGAAAAGCCGGGAGAAAAACCAGGTCAGAAACCCGGACAAAAACCGGGTCAAAAGCCAGGCCAGAAACCCGGAAACGGACAAATGGGTAACCAAGGTTTACCTAAATTGAACATGCCCGGAACCAGCGAGCAATTCGCTAAAATGGCCGCCCAGCAAGAAGCCATTAGAAGACAGATGGTTCAGATGATGGAAAAGTTAAAAAATAAGGGTTCTAATCCGGGAGGTGATATGGCGGAAATGATGGAACAAACTGAAAAAGAATTAGTTAACAAACAGATTAGCAATGAGATGATCAAGCGCCAAAATGATATTTTAACCAAACTACTTGAAAGTGAGAAGGCTGAGCGCGAAAGAGAGCAGGATGAAAAAAGGAAAAGTAATGAAGCGAAAATTCAAAATTTAAGTAACCCTGGACAGTTTTTAGAGTATAAAAGACTAAAGGAAAAAGAATTGGAACTCATAAACACGGTTCCGCCTAGTCTTACGCCTTTTTATAAAGAGAAGGTGAATAACTACTTTAATAGCGTAAATAAAAAATGATTTTAACCAACGGGGAGAATTTGAGAATAAGTTCAGACACCCAAAATATAACTTTAGTTGAGAGAGTGATCGACGATGTGTGTGAAGCGTACAAAGTAAATGAAGATCGTTACGGTAATATTTTAATTGCAGTAACCGAAGCAGTTAACAACGCTATTCAACACGGAAATAATAATGATCCGGCAAAATCTGTAACCATTACTTACAATGTTGATCCAAAAGCGATCACGTTCTTTGTGTCGGATGAAGGAAAAGGTTTTGATCATAAAAATCTTCCTGACCCAACAGCACCAGAAAATATTGATAAGATAAATGGACGAGGAATTTTCTTGATGAAAAATCTGTCGGACAATATACAGTTCGATCAAAATGGCAAACAGGTACAATTGAAATTCAATTTTAATTGATCACCACTTAAACTAGAATTTTTGTGTTATTGAAAAAAGGAAGGAGCATTCTAATTTAATGTCGTTTAAGAAAATAATAATCTTTATAAGTTTAACCTTGCTGCACTTTTTTTCTAGTGCACAGATCAATCTTCAATCCGGCGGCAACAATAGCAAAGAGGCACTAGCCATTCAATTCTTCGAACAAAGGGAATATGAAAAAGCAAATGTGTACCTCGAAGATCTTTTTGATAAGAATCCCACTATTTGGTATGGTTACTATTATAAAAGTTTGATCGCCGTAAAGGATCTTGATAAAGCAGAGAAGATAACCAAGAAATTAGTGAAGAGTAATAAATATGATCTTTCGGTTTTAGTTCATTTAGGCAACATTTATAAATTAAAAGAAGAGCCAAAAAAGGAAACGGAGTGTTACGAAAAGGCCCTAAAAGAATTAAACCCTGTACAACCTTTTATTAATAATTTGGCGCAAGCTTTTGTAGATGCAAAATTATACGACTATGCCATTGCGGTTTATAATAAAGGAAGAAAAGCAACTCCCGATTACCCTTATTTTTACGAACGTGCCGATGTACACAAACTAAAAGGTGATGTTGTTGCCATGGTGAACGAATATTTGGATGCTATTGATTTTAGAGATTCAGAATTATACATGGCGCAAAATAATTTACAGAACTCTTTAGGTTACGATGAAGAAAGCGCGGGATTAAAGAATCCCATCTTAAAACAAGAATTACAAAAGCGTATTCAATCAAAGCCCGATAAAATTGTATTCGCCGAATTTTTGATCTTTATTTTAAAGCAACAAAAAGAATTCGACGCGGCTTTTGTTCAAAGCAAATCAATTGATAAACGCAATAAAGAAGATGGTCGCCGTATTTACGAACTCGCGCGGATTTGTGTTTCCAACAAATCATGGGAAACTGCACAACGTTGTTACCAATATTTGATTGATAAGCCAAACTGTATGTATGCCGAATCTTCGAGCATTGAAATTTTAGGTGTAGAATATGAATTGGTATTAGAAAAACCGCAGGCCACAAAAGAGGAATTAACGGTTGTAGAACAAAAATTACAAGCCGCTTCCGATAAACACAAAGGAACTTTTATGCAAACCTTTGTAGTAAAAAATTTGGCAACACTTAAGGCTTACTATTTAAATAAACCCGAAGAGGCCATCGCGCTTTTAGATGAGGTGATCAGTAATCCAAGTATAAAACCGGTGGATAAAGCTGATTATAAAATTTTACAAGCCGATATTTATTTGGTAAGCGGCGCTATTTGGGACGCTTCACTTTTGTATTCGCAAGTAGAAAAAGATTTTAAATACGAAGCCATTGGTCACGAAGCTAAATTCAAAAACGCCAAACTGAGTTTTTACGCCGGTGATTTTAAATGGGCAAAAACGCAATGCGATGTTTTAAAAGGAGCCACCACAAAATTAATTGCGAATGATGCACTTGATCTTTCGCTCATTATCACCGATGCTATTGGCGTAGATACAAATGAAGTACCTTTACAATTATTTGCAAGCGCTGAGTTGATGATCTTGCAACATCGTTACACCGAAGCGATCGCGCGAATGGATAGCGTTAATTTATTATTTAGTAATAATACCCTTGGTGATGATATATTTTTTAAGAAAGCCGCTATTTACGAACGCACAAATAGATATACCGACGCCGAAAAAATGTACAAGGATATCATTGAATTTTATCCAAGCGAATTGTATGGTGATGATGCCCAGTATAAATTGGCGCAGCTTTACGAGCACAAAATAAAAGACACTACAAAAGCCAAAGAAGCTTACGAAGCTATTATTACTAATTATCCCGGAAGTATTTTTGTTACCGAAGCCCGCAAACGTTTCCGCGAATTAAGAGGCGATAAGATCAATAATTAAAATTGTAAAACCATTATATGACAATTGCAGTATACGCGCGTTCTACAAAAGATAACCTACCGGTTTATATTGAGCAGCTTTATAATCTGTTCACGAAGGAAAAAATAAAACTTATTATTTTTAAAGAGTTTTATGAGTTCCTTAAAAAAGAACACAACTTCAAACTAGATCTGAATACGTATTCAAATTCGGAAGAACTAATTTCGAAAGCAGATTATGTGATCTCATTAGGAGGTGATGGCACCATGTTAGAAACTGTGGCCTTAGTTCGTAAATCAGGTATTCCTGTATTAGGTGTAAATACCGGTCGCTTAGGATTTTTAGCCAACGTAAATAAAGATGATCTTGAAAAAGCGGCAATGCTTTTAATAAAAGAGAAATTTACTTTAGATAAACGCGAGTTAATTGAACTTACCGGTTGCGATAATTGTTTTGGTGATGTGAATTATGCGCTCAACGAATTTACAGTGCATAAGCAAGAAGGCGGCGCCATGATACATATTGATACCTATGTGGATGGTGTATTTTTAAACTCGTATTTTGCCGATGGACTTATTGTTTCAACACCAACAGGTTCTACAGCGTATTCGTTAAGTTGTGGCGGACCAATTATGATGCCCGATTCGGATAATTTTATTATTACACCAATTGCACCACATAATTTAAATGTGCGTCCTGTGGTTATCCCAAATAAAAAAGTGATCAGTTTTAAGGTAAGCGGACGAAACGAAAGTTTTTATGCGTCTTTGGATTCAGTTACATCTTCTATTTCTCCTAAATCGGAAATAAAAATAAAACTGGCCGATTTTAAATTCAACCTTATTAACCTCGAAGGCTCGCACTTTTTTGGCACCTTACGTAACAAATTGCTTTGGGGAATTGATAAAAGGAGATAGCAATAAATCCACTAATTTTACGTTATACTAATTGATGCGCTTAAAGCTGGTATATATCTTATCTATTTTTGTGATGTTTTCGGCTTTTGCCCAAACAGCCAAGCGTAATTTTCGTCAGCGCGAGATCGGTGTATTTTTAGGAGGCTCTTATTACATTGGCGATATCAATACCTTTAAACATTTTGTGTATTCAAAACCTGCTGCCGGAATTTTTTTTAGATACACCACTAATTACCGTTACGCATTTCGTTTTGGATTTAATTACGGAAGAATAGCGGCGGCTGATTCAAAAAGCAAAAGCGCAGATCAAATCTTACGCAACGCAAGTTTTCGTTCGGATATTTACGAATTACATATTCTTTCTGAATTTAATTTTGTGGAGTATCGCATTGGGCACAACAAACATTATTTTACCATGTTCATTTTTGCGGGCGTTGCAGGTTTTCATCACAATCCCCAAGCAAATATTGGTAATGGATGGCAAACTTTGCAAAACATTCACACCGAAGGACAAAAAAAAGGTTACCCCCTTTATCAATTTTCCATTCCTTTTGGAATTGGATTTAAATACAACCTTTGGGATTTTATGGGTATTGGTTTAGAGTGGGGCCCACGCAAAACGTTTACCGATTATTTAGATGATGTTTCTGGACTATATCCTGACCCTTCGTTAAGTCCAAATGCGGTTGCTTATACGTACCCTAATAAAGTTCCCGCCGATCTTATTGGTACCATGCGTGGAAATCCTCGCACAAAAGATTGGTATTTTTATTATGGTGTTTCCGTAAATTTCAAACTCCGCGATCGTGGGGGACCTTGTTATGGCGTGAATAACAACAAGTACAATTAGATCTTTTATTTTAGCATTTAATTTTTTTGGGCGTGCCGGCAAGCTCATCGGATATGCGCTGGAAATTCGCTTGCCGTCGCGCTTTTCGCT
>CAYYUS010000138.1:0-6720 GCA_964474925.1 uncultured Akkermansia sp.
TCACCGGCAGCAGAATGACCGTTACTTTTCGAATGCTCTTTGCTCGATCTGGCTAATTGAGTTACCGCTGTTTTTCTTTCTTCCTCTTCTTCTGCTTCCACACGTTTAATAGCGTCGATCTCCAAAAGTAAATGTGGTTCAATTTCATCGGCCACTTCAAAATCATTAACTGTAAGATCCAAATGTTCAAGATCTGTTTCTAATTGTGTAAGATCAACTTCTGCTTTAATGAATACAATACGGTCTACTAAATTTTGGAAGATCTGATCCACACTTCCTAATCCGTTAATAGAATGAAATTTACCTTGTTCGTTATAATAATTCTTTAGAGGCAAAGTTTTATTGTTGTACTCGTTGATGCGATTACGAATAATACCTTCGTTCTTATCATCTTCACGTCCGCTATCTTGTCCGCGTAATAACAAACGTTTTACTAACTCTTCATTTTCAACTTCCAAAGCTAACATCGCATGAATAGCAGTTCCTTTCTTTTGTAAAAGATCATCTAATGCAATGGCTTGCGCAGTTGTTCTTGGGAAACCATCAAAAATAAATCCTTTTACATTAGGGTTACCATCTAATTTTGATTCGATCATACCGATCACGATCTCATCACTTACAAGATCGCCACGATCCATAATAGCTTTGGCTTGTAAACCAAGATCTGTTCCGCGAGCAATTTCCGAACGTAACAAGTCGCCGGTGCTTAAGTGCACTAAGCCATATTTGTTGATCAAATTTTCCGACTGTGTACCTTTACCTGCGCCCGGAGGTCCAAAAAGTACAAGATTTAGCATTTCCATGGTGTTTTTTTTAATTTTTTTTTATGCAAGAATATATATGTCTTTCAAATTTCTTCCTTGTCCGTCGTAATCTAAACCGTAACCTATCACAAATTCATTTTGTATGGTTAAACCTACATAATTGATCTCGTGTTTCTTTTTGTAGGCTTCAGGTTTAAATAGTGCCGTAGCCACTTTTATTTGTTTTGCTTTGCTTAGCGAGTCCATTATTTTATCAAGTGTATTTCCCGAATCAACAATGTCTTCAACAATAACTACTGTTCTATTATCAAGATCCTCACTTAAACCAATGAGTTCAGAAACCGTTCCACTGCTTGATGTTCCTGAATAACTTGAAAGTTTGATAAAGGAGATCTCGCATGGAATATTCACTTCTCGTAAAAGATCAGCAGCAAACATAAAAGAGCCATTTAAAACTACTAAAAAAATCGGAAAATCGTTGGCTAGTTCTGAATTTATTTTTTTGGCAATATTTTTTACCGCCTCATCTATCTTTTGAGAGCTAATGTAGGGTTTGAATTGTTTGTCTTTTAAGGTGATCAACTGACTCATAATGAGGGCGCAAATATACGGGTTTTAGCGTATATTTGGAGCCTTGGCGCACATTGGAAACGACATATTTAAAGCAAAAGAATTGCTCCAAAAGGGCCAATTGGTGGCTATTCCCACCGAAACGGTATACGGTTTGGGCGCTAATGCCCTTGATGAAAAAGCAATATTGAAGGTTTATGAGGTAAAACAACGCCCTTTTTTCGACCCCTTAATTATTCATGTTTCGGGTATAGATCAGGTTTTAAATTACGCCGAATTAAATGATGAGCGCTTAAAAAAATTAGCGCAAAAATTTTGGCCCGGACCGTTAACACTTTTGTTACCGAAGAAAAATAATGTGCCGGATCTGGTTACTTCGGGATTAAGTCAAGTGGCAGTTCGTGTTCCAAATCATGAACTCACTTTGCAATTATTAAAGCGATTAAATTTTCCGGTGGCTGCTCCAAGTGCAAATCCGTTTGGATATGTGAGTCCTACCGAAGCAGAACATGTAAATAAACAATTGGGTGATAGAATAGATTATATTTTGGATGGTGGAAAATGTACAGTAGGAATTGAATCTACTATTGTTGGGGTAGAAGAGGGAGAGGTTTGCGTTTATCGCTTGGGCGGATTAGCCATTGAAGAGATAGAAAAGGAAATTGGAAAAGTAAGTTTACGAATAAATAACTCAAGCGATCCCAAAGCGCCGGGGCAATTAAAGAATCATTATGCGCCAAATATACCATTGTATATTGGAAAGTTGGATGAGTTGATCGCCAAGAGTACTGGAAAAAATATTGCGGCATTATGCTTTGGAAAAACACCTTCAACAAGATCAAATGTTACGTATTTTAATTTATCTGAAAAGGAAAATTTAGAAGAAGCGGCCATAAATTTATTTTCTTTTTTAAGAAAAGCAGGAGAAGGCAATTTTGATGTGATAGTTTCGGAATCGTTGCCTGATAAGGGTTTGGGAAGAGCAATTAATGATCGGTTGAGGAGAGCAGAGACAAAAGCTTAGTAGTTTACATCTGTAATTTCATCTTCGGTTTTTAAATATACCCATTCTAAGAATTTGAGTTCACTTAATTTTTTAGACCCTTTAGAAGTTAATTGATCTTGTAGCAATTGGTGAATAGGATAATTTCCATCTATCATTGTTTTATCATGTGTTTTGGGCTTTAAAAAGAAATATTCATTCGTATTATTTTTTTCAAATAAGATCACGTAAACTGTTGTTTCACCTTTTAAAAAAAGTTTATCACAAACAGTAGCCATTTCCGGTTTATGAATAAAGCTTTTTTTAGTATTAATAGGAAATAGTTCTATTTTTTGACCAATTTTTGCGGTTAAAAAATATTCAAATGAATTTTCACCTCTGATCTTAAGGGATAGAAATTTGAAGAATTTGAAATCCTCATCTTCATTTTTGGTTATGTAAAATGGGAGCTTAACAGTAACTTTTTGATAGTAGTTTTTGTAAATTTTAAATCGGCTGGCTCTTAAAATAACAATAGCGAACAAAAATCCATTGCTAAAAATAGCGGTTAATGAATCGGTAAGTGCAAAAATGAAAGTGTTCATATACGTCTTATATATCAGACCAATAAGCATGGTAAAAAAATACCAGATGAGTAAACGGTAAAAGAGTTTACTCGAATAGTAGATCTTAGAGTAATCAAAATAGGCCGAAAAATTCACCGCATTATTAAGCATGGTGATCCAAAGATTTATCCCAACTAAATACACACCAATTACCAATACGGGCGAGAAAAACTTGAATGTTGGATTGGAAATAAAGTAATCGAAAAGCCCGTGAGAACTAATAGCGGTAGCAAACGCGATAATGGTATTTTTAAAATGATCGCCTTTATTGAATATTTTAAATCTATAAAAGCCATAAACAATAATGCTGGTGTTAATGATGTGTTCTAACACAGAATAGAACGATCGATTTGTGATCACATCAATGCCATATTTACCAATGTAAAACACGTTTTCCACCATGGCAAAACCAATAGCAACCATACCGGCGTAAATCAAATAGTCGATGGATTCGTTTATTTGCTTTCTTAAAATACGAAATACTACAATAACGCCGATCACCTTACTAAGCTCTTCGGTTAAACCAATACCAATTATTGAGTAAATCAGATCATTAATTGGTTTTCCATTAACGTCAAATCCAATCACTTTATGAAAGTTGTAAATATAAATACTGATGAATGGAGTAAAGCAACCAATAAAAAGAGCGAACAATAAATAACGAATTCGCTCGGATTCAAAAACATCTATGTGTCTGAAATAATCTATCCAAACAACTACCGAAATGATTGCAGCAAGACCAATGGCCCCAAATAATAAATAAACGTCGAACACATAACAAATGTATAGAATTAATTGGAGCTTGGTTATTGGGCTTGCTCTCCAAATTTGTTTTTGGTCAATTCGCTCGCGGGACAAAATGTCCCGCCCAACGGGAACGTACGTAAATACAAGCTGGACGGGACATTTTGTCCCGCACCTTTATTTAGGACAAAAAAAATGGCCCTGGAAGGGCCAAATAATTTTAAAAAGTATAATAGGATAAATATTGCCCCAGAGGGGCAAAACATTTTACTTCATCCTAATGGTCTGCGTTCTATCAGGTCCAACCGAAACAATAGTAATAGGAGTCTCCGTTTCTTTTTCAATGAACTTAATATAATCCATTAGTTCTTTAGGAAGTTTGGTTTTGTCAGTTACACCAGTAAGATCAACACCCCAACCTTTTACAGTAGTGTACACAGGCTGTAAATATTTTGGATCTATATTATAAGGTAAGTAATCAATTTTCTCTCCATTGTGTAAATAGTGCGTGCAAATATCCAACGTTTCAAAATCACTTAATACATCGGCCTTCATCATCATTAATTCAGTTACACCATTAATGGTGATCGCATATTTCAAAGCAGGAATATCCAACCAACCTGTTCTTCTTGGTCTTCCGGTTGTACTTCCAAATTCTCTTCCTATCTGACGCATTTTTTCGCCAACTTCATTATCTAATTCTGTAGGAAATGGTCCGCTACCTACACGTGTGCAATACGCTTTAAATATGCCAATTACATTTCCAATTCTATTTGGTGCAATTCCTAATCCGTTACACGCTCCGGCACAAATGGTATTTGATGATGTAACAAATGGGTAAGAACCAAAATCAATATCTAATAACGAACCTTGTGCACCTTCGGCCAATATTTTTTTACCGGCTTTAATGGCGTTGTTCACGTAATGTTCGGTATCAACAAATTGTAATTGCTTTAAATAATCTATTGCAGCAAACCAGGCCGGTTCAAGTTCTGCTAAATTGTATTCAAAATTATGGTACGATAATAATTGCTTATGTTTTTCAACCAAGGCATCGTATTTTTCTTTGAATTCTTTGGTTTCAATATAGCCAATGCGTAATCCGTTACGGCCGGTTTTGTCCATATACGTTGGACCAATTCCTTTTAATGTAGAACCAATTTTATTTTTTCCTTTGGCAGCTTCACTGGCAGCATCCAATAAACGATGCGTTGGTAATATCAAATGCGCACGTCGGCTGATCATCAATTTACTTTTTACATCCACCTTTAAAGCGGCTAATGCATCTAACTCTTTTTTAAAGATCACAGGGTCAATTACCACTCCGTTCCCAACAACGTTTACCGCAGTAGGATGGAAGATACCACTTGGAATGGTATGCAATACGTGTTTAATGCCATTGAACTCTAAAGTGTGTCCGGCATTTGGTCCGCCTTGAAAGCGGGCAATAATATCGTAAGCGGGGGTTAAAACGTCAACAATTTTCCCTTTTCCTTCGTCGCCCCATTGTAGGCCTAATAATACATCAGCTTTATTCATTTTATAAAAGTAAAGGGCAAATATATCATTATTGCAGAAGGAAGTATGAGCATTTTATTAACTATTATGGCATGTTTTTAATATTGGCCAATTAGCAAATAAAATACTAAATTAGCACCTCTTAATAAGTAATTATGCAATACGATATCATTGTTATAGGAAGCGGACCGGGCGGTTATGTTACTGCAATTCGCGCTTCGCAATTGGGTTTTAAAACAGCCGTTGTAGAAAAAGAAAGTTTAGGCGGTGTGTGTTTAAATTGGGGTTGTATCCCAACTAAAGCGCTTTTAAAAAGTGCTCAGGTATTTGAATATTTAAATCATTCAAAAGAATACGGTATTAGTGCCGATAATATCAAAGCTGATTTTAGCGCCGTTGTAAAACGTAGTCGCGATGTGGCGGATGGAATGAGCAAAGGTGTTCAGTTCTTAATGAAAAAGAACAAGATCGATGTGATCATGGGAACTGCAAAAGTAAAAGCAGGAAAGAAAATTAGTGTTACCGGTGCTGATGGAAAAGTTGAAGAGCATACGGCCAATCATATTATTATTGCAACAGGAGCACGTTCACGCGCTTTACCAAATTTACCGCAGGATGGTAAAAAAATAATTGGTTACCGCGAAGCAATGGTTTTACCAAAACTTCCAAAAACCATGGTAGTTGTAGGAAGCGGAGCTATTGGTGTTGAGTTCGCGTATTTTTATGCAACTATGGGAACCAAAGTAACAGTGGTGGAGTTTTTACCAAATATTGTTCCGGTAGAAGATGAAGATGTAAGCAAACAATTGGAAAAATCGTTCAAGAAAATTGGAATTGATATCATGGTAGATTCTTCGGTGGAAAGTGTTGATACAAAAGGAGAAGGTTGCAAAGTGAATATCAAAACAAAGACCGGAAATGTAACTTTAGATGCAGAGATCGTTTTATCGGCTGTAGGAATTGAAGCAAACATTTCAGGAATTGGTTTAGAAGATGTAGGAATTAAAACCGATAAAGGAAAAATTGTAACGGATAAATTTTACGCAACAAATATCCCAGGTTATTACGCTATTGGGGATTGTGTTGGCGGACAAGCATTAGCACACGTTGCAAGTGCTGAAGGAATTACTTGCGTAGAGAAAATAAAAGGCACTCATGCAGAGGCTTTAGATTATAATAATATTCCGGGTTGTACGTATTGTCAACCAGAAATTGCATCGGTTGGATTTACTGAGAAAAAAGCAAAAGAAGCAGGATATACTATAAAAGTTGGAAAATTCCCTTTCTCTGCTTCAGGTAAAGCAAGTGCATCAGGTGCAAAAGACGGATTTATTAAATTGATCTTTGATGCGAAGTATGGCGAATTATTGGGCGCGCACATGATAGGTGCAAACGTTACCGAAATGATCGCCGAAATTGTAGCTATTCGTAAATTAGAAACTACGGGACACGAATTAATTAAAACAGTTCATCCACATCCAACCATGAGCGAAGCCATTATGGAAGCTGCCGCTGC
>CAYYUS010000139.1:0-6698 GCA_964474925.1 uncultured Akkermansia sp.
GTTAGGCCTAGTTATGTGTTGGGTGGACAAAGCATGAAGATCGTGATCAACGAAGAGGAATTAGAACAACACGTTGTAAAATTATTGAATGATCTTCCGGATAATAAAGTTCTATTAGATCACTTTTTAGAAGGTGCCATTGAAGCCGAAGCCGATGCTATTTGTGATGGCAAAGATGTTTACATTATTGGCATCATGGAGCATATTGAACCCGCAGGAATTCATAGCGGCGATAGTTACGCGGTACTTCCTCCATTTGATCTAAGCGAAGATGTTTTAAAACAAATTGAGCAACATACACGCACGATTGCTGTTGCTTTAAAAACGGTTGGATTGATCAATATACAATTTGCCGTGAAAGATGGTGTTGTTTATATCATCGAAGCAAATCCACGCGCTAGTCGCACCGTTCCCTTTATTGCCAAAGCATACGATGAGCCCTATGTAAATTACGCTACCAAAGTAATGTTAGGCGCTAAAGTGAAAGATTTTAAATTCGCGCCAAAGAAAAAAGGATATGCAATCAAAATTCCGGTATTCAGCTACGAGAAATTCCCTGAGGTACAAAAAGAATTAGGTCCCGAAATGAAATCAACCGGGGAAGCCATTTATTTTATTGATGATCTAAACGACGAATATTTTCAAAACATCTATAGCGAACGTAATTTATACTTAAGCAAGTAATTTGAGATATCTTTTCCTTTCATATTTCATTCTTTTTTTTGCGGCGCATTCGTTTTCGCAAAAAAGAAGCAAATTAGATTCGTTGCTTGAAAAGGAAAGCACATTCAAGAAAGATACAAGCGGAATAAAAAATTATCTTTTGATCGCGATTAAGATCAAGAAAAGAAGTTACGACAGTGCAATGCTCTACTGTAAAAAAGGATCAGATCTTGCAACGGAACTAAAAAACGAACAGTTTTACATGAAGGTAAGGCTTGAAAAATGCCAGGTGATAAAAAGCCTCGGAAACTTCAAACAATATTCCGATTCCCTTTTAGATGTATACAACGACCCAAGGCTTGTTTTATATCCATCAACACATTTAAAAACGTGTCAGGATATTGGCGTTAACTACCGCTACCTTTCTAACTTTGATAAATCCATTAAGTTCTTGCTGGAAGCCATGAGTATTGCTAAAAAATACGGCCACAAGAACGGCATGTTCAATGCTTCTAATAGCCTTGCTAATACCTATTCGCAAGCGGGCATTATAAAAAAATCAAAAATAGATCTCGAACGTGCTTTAGAAAACTACAAAGAAGCCATTAAGCATGTTGATCCAAACGATCTGCTTACAAAGGGAACTGTATTAAATAATCAAGGTGTAACTTATTTTCATATTGGACAGCTAATCAAAGATACGCTTGCTACTCTTAAAGCTATTGATCTCTATAAAGTATCTCTTGAGTGTCGCATAAAGCTAAAAGATTCTGCAGGCATCGCCAATAATTACAATAACATTGGAAGTGCATATCATGATCTCTATCAGATAACTAAACTATCGGGTTACAATAATAAAAGTATTAGCAATTATGACATTGCTGTGGCTATTGCCGAAAAGATCCAATTACCAGAGATATATACGTTTTATGAGAACTACGCGGTTAGTCTTATCACTCTTTTTGAGATCTCAAAAGATAAAAAGTACGCTCAAAAGGCACTTATGTATTTGATGACCGCCTACCGCGAAAGTATTAATAATGATGATACGTATTCTCAAATGATAGCTTCAGACGGTTTGGCAAAAACGTTCTCTTATTTGGGAAAAAATGATTCGGCCGTTAAATATTACCAAAAACATATTGCTTTAAAAGATACCATCCTTAGTGCGGAGAACAAACAAGTAGCCGAGGACCTTGCCATGAAGTATGAAAGTGATCTTAAGGACACAGAGAACAATAATTTAAAGAACGAAGCTATTTTACGTGAGGAAGTGATCTCGAAAAAATCAACCACCATTAATTTGATGATCATTGGGTCTCTACTTTTATTAGGGCTTATTGTGATGGTCTTCATTTCTCGTCAAAAAATAAATAAGGCCAAGCTACTTACCGAAAAACAAAAACACATTATTGAAGATAAGAATAAAGAGATCATTGATTCTATTAATTACGCTAAACGTTTACAAGATGCCGCTATTCCTTCTCCGGAGTATTTTCAATCGTTGCTTCCAAATTCGTTCATTTATTATAATCCAAAAGATATTGTTGCCGGAGATTTTTATTGGGTGCATCACTTAAAAGAAAAAAATAAACTGTTGGTTGCTGCTGCCGATTGCACAGGGCATGGAGTTCCGGGTGCTTTGGTAAGTATTGTATGTTTAAACGCCTTGAATCGTTGCGTGGAAGAATTTAAATTATCAGAACCGGCTAAAATACTTGATAAAACCACCGAGATCATTCAGCAATCTTTTAGATTAGAAGAAAATGATGTAAAGGATGGGATGGATATTGGCTTAGCGCTTTTGGATCTTGAAAAAAATGAAGGGATCTTTTCGGGAGCCAATAATCCTTTGTGGATATTGAGTAATGGAACTCTAAATGAAATAAAAGGCGATAGTCAACCCGTTGGAAAACAACATAAGCCTAAACCTTTCACGCAACACACTTTCAAATTCAAAAAAGATGATCTGCTTGTATTATTTACCGATGGATACGCCGATCAATTTGGTGGTCCTAATGGTAAGAAATTAAAAAGCAAAGCGTTCAAAGAACAGATCGCGCACTACTCTATGGCAAAAAGTTCGGAAGTAAGACAGAACATAGAAGACGTTTTTGTGAATTGGAAAGGAAGTCACGAACAGGTCGATGACGTGCTTGTTGTTGGAATTAAAATTTAAAACCATGAGATCATTATTTTTAAGTTCACTTTTATTACTAAGCTTTATTTTAAAAGCGCAACAAGACGAGATATTTCCAACACAGGATGGTGTATTGGTGCATGGCAAATTCTATTATAGCGATGCGGCTGAAACAAAAATGATGATCCTTTGTCACCAAGCACGTTATAGCAAAGGCGAATATCAAGAAACAGCTCCAAAATTCAATAAACTTGGTTATACCTGCCTTGCTATTGATCAACGTTCGGGCGATAAAGTAAATGATGATATAAATAAAACAGCAGAGCATGCCAAAAACATGGGACTTCCCTGTGAGTTTGAAGATGCAGAAACGGATATCAGAGCAGCGGTGCATTATTTGTTTGGCAAATACGGTAAAAAAATAACGCTTATGGGAAGTTCTTACTCTGCAGGATTAGTTTTAAAAGTAGCGGCTACCGAAAAAGATAAAGTGGAAGGCGTTATTTCGTTTAGTCCGGGAGAATATTTTAAGGACACCACCATGGTGCGTGAAAGTTTAAAAATATTAGACATTCCTGTTTGGATCACTTGTTCAAAAGAAGAAATTGCTGAAACAGAGAAATTAGTTAAAGGTCTGGATAAAAAGAACATTACTTTCTTCAAACCTTCAAAAGAAGGCAAGCACGGCTCGCGAGCACTTTGGAAAAACTATCCCGATAATAAAGAGTATTGGGAATCGTTGAATACATTCTTCTTAAAACAAAGATCGGTTTCACAAAAAACAAAGAAGTAACAAAAGTCGATCCTACTTCTTTCCATTATCAAATTCTCAAGCGGTTTAAGTGCCTAATTATTTGCAGTTACTGCAAACAAAATATCGCGAATAATTATTTAATGCTAAAATTTACATTGTGATGACACTTTCATGACCCTTTTAGTAATAGGCATCGGTTTGGTAATTTCGGTAGCGTATTACCGTTTTACTTAGCCTTAACAATGAGCGAACTTTACCAAGTAAAACACACATCATGGAAACAATTAATTTTATTAAACTTGGTAATTATACCTTGAGTTGCGATTCGGTAAAAAAAGCGGTTTACAGTATTTACGATCTAAGCAACGAGATCAAACAACTTACTATTAAAACTATTCCTGTAAATGCCTCTTGTAGTCAGCTATTGATCTTAATTGAACTTTGCAGCAAGAACTTATGTAATTGCGTGATGGAAAAACAAGTGTTCTACGAATTTATTAGGGCGCTCAAAAAAGAAGGGCAATATTATCGTGAATTCTTTAAAGAATTAGATTCAGATCTTTTTCCGGAAATAAAACTCGTGTATAAACCTGAGGGGAGTTTATGATCCCCAGTTGATAAGATCAAGTCCAATATCTTTACGATAATATTTACCATCGTATTGTACTTGCTGAGCAGCTTTCATGCTTTTGTCAACTGCGCCTTTGATGTTATTGCTAAAAGAAGTAACAGCAAATACGCGTCCACCGTTTGTGATAACATCATCGCCTTTTAATTGAGTGCCCGAATGAAACACTTGTGATTCCTTAATTGCATCAAGGCCTTTTACGAGTTTTCCTTTCTCGTAATCTTCGGGATATCCTCCACTCACTAATACAACAGTAGTGGCAATTTCGTTGATCACATCAAAACTCTTTTCGTGTAGATTTTGTTTTGCTACACCCTCTAATAGATCTAACAGATCAGATTTAATGCGCGGAATTACAACTTCTGTTTCCGGATCGCCCATGCGGCAATTGTATTCGATCACATACGGTTCTCCATTGCAATTCATCAGTCCAACAAACACAAAACCACGGTAATCAATTCCTTCGCTTCTTAAACCATTAATAGTTGGGATAACAACTTTCTCTTCCACCTTTTTAATAAAAGCAGCATCTGCAAAAGGCACCGGACTCACAGCACCCATACCACCGGTATTTAAACCAGTATCTCCTTCGCCAATGCGTTTATAATCTTTTGCGGCGGGCAATATTTTGTAACTCTTTCCATCGGTTAAAACGAAAACAGATAATTCTATGCCATGTAAAAATTCCTCTATCACTACGGTTGCGCTGGCATTACCAAATTTGGCATCCATCAACATATTCTTTAATTCCGTTTTTGCCTCAGTAATATCATTCAATATCAAAACACCTTTACCTGCAGCTAAACCGTCGGCTTTCAATACATAAGGTGCTTTAAGGGTTTCCAAAAATTTGTAGCCGTCCTCTAAATTTGTTTTGGTAAAACTTTTATAACGCGCAGTAGGGATTTTATATTTCTCCATTAGGCGTTTGCTAAAATCTTTGCTGCCTTCAATTAATGCGCCATCCTTTTTTGGACCAATTACGGCAACATCTTTTAAAACCTCATCATTTAAAAAGAAATCGTGAATGCCATTCACTAATGGATCTTCAGGTCCAACCAACACAAGGTCGATGCCTTTTTCCCACACCAATTTCTTGATCCCTTCAAAATCGTTCACGCCAATATTTACATTGGTTCCACACAAAGCAGTTCCTGCATTTCCGGGCGCTATATACAAATTCTCAAGACGTTTACTTTGAGCTATTTTCCATGCGAATGCATGTTCACGTCCACCAGATCCTAATATTAATACATTCATAATTTAAAAGAGTAAAAGTAAGATTTTTGAAGAGGCTTTTAACCACGAAAAACACGAAATTTTTACACGAAAGGCACTAAATCTACAAACAATCCAGTGAGCCTTGGAAACGGGATGTAAAATAAAAATCCCCCGATTAGCGGGGGATCTATGTTGTTTAGAATTTACGTTTGTGAAATACTTTATTTCCTCTTACTCTTCTGTGCGATCGTTCGCTGTTTTGTTTGGTAAGAATGCCATCTCTTTGCCTTTTACCTTTGGTTCTATAACGTGTAAAGATGAAACGTTGCTCTTTGTTCATTTTTTTAGAACTAGGCGTTGGCCTATATACCCAAGCGCCGGTTTTACGGCTTTTGCCGCGTTTACCGCCCCTCGCAAAAGCATCGGCATTACCTGCACTTTTGCCATTTCTAAATTTAGAACTGCCTCGGCGTTGGTTGCGATGTTCGCGTTTTCTACCCCCTGATTGCGAATAAACTTCGGTAACCAGACCAGTAAAAAACAAGAATGTTAATATTAGTACAAGTCTCTTCAATCTAATAAAAATACAAAAATTGATTGTAACCTGCAAGAAAGCACAAAAAAATGGCTTTTGGCGCGGGTTTCAGGCCTAGATATCAACAAAACCCGGATAGTTTTTGTGGATTATTACGATTTAGGCGCCCTTGAATTCCTTTTTAAGATAAAAAGCGGTGCTGTTGTTTTTTTCTTTGATGAATTGCTCCGGAGTTCCTTGAAATAATATCTGTCCGCCATTTTTTCCGCCTTCGGGACCAAGATCTACGATCCAATCGGCCATTTTTATGATGTCCATATTATGTTCTATCACTAAAACCGTATTACCACCTTCAACCAAGCGATTTAATACATCTAATAAAATGCGGATGTCCTCAAAATGCAAACCAGTTGTTGGTTCATCCAAAATATAGAACGTATTTCCGGTATCTTTTTTACTTAATTCGGTGGCCAATTTTACGCGTTGTGCTTCACCTCCACTTAAGGTTGTGGCTTGTTGACCAAGTGTGATATATCCTAAACCAACATCATTTAATGTTTTTAAATGACGAAAAATGGAAGGAATATGCTGAAAGAATTCGCAGGATTGTTCGATGGTCATGTTCAACACATCACTGATCGATTTTCCTTTATAACGTACTTCTAAAGTTTCGCGGTTATAACGTTTTGAATTACAATCATCACAATTCACATAAACGTTAGGCAAAAAGTTCATCTCAATTGTTTTTATTCCTGCA
>CAYYUS010000140.1:0-6696 GCA_964474925.1 uncultured Akkermansia sp.
TCGCTTTTGTCGATCCTCGTACATGCCGAAGGAGCTTATGGAACTTATACCATAGTTGGAATTGCTTATGGGCCAGATAGCGTTTCCTTAAAAAATGCAGAGTTAACCGTAAAATTTGGAAAAGAAACTAAGGTCATTAAAACCAATGATCGGGGCTCGTTTAAAATTGAAGTATCGTGGAGTACCGCCTGCCCTACCGGATCAACCGCGCAGCAGATCAAAGAAGAAAATACCAAAATGAATCCGGAATATATTTACGTTAGTTATAAGGGCAAGGAAGTAAAGATCAAAAATACTTGGGAAAGATACACGAGTAGTGCTACAAACAAGGCCATAAAAAAGCACGATCTAATGTATTAAAGCCTAAATCCTTTAAGTATGCGATGTTATCCGCATTGCTATCTTAATAAATCACCCAAAACAGGCCTTGGCCACATTGCATTTTACTTATCTTCATACAAAACCTTCAGTGTATGAAACAAAAAATTATTTTCGCGATCCTTGGTTTAGTATTTGCATTGCAACCTTTAAGCGCGCAAACAGATAGCACCAAAAAGAAAAGTAAATTGTTTGAATTAAGTTTTGGACAATCGGTATTGTTCATTCCCAATTCGCAACTCGATAGCATCCGAAAGAATTCTTCCATAATTGTTCCAACAAATGCTATTTTGTTTTTAGCTGTACTAAGGCCTACTAAAAATATCAGAGTTCCTTTATTTTTTAATTTGCCAACGCAAACAAAACAGTATATAGTGAATGGGGAGATCATTAACGAAAAAGCATCTGTTACATTTGGTACAGGTGTACAATTTAAATTATTTCATATCCATCTTGATTCACGATCGAGGATAGAATTTGAAGTTGGGCCACTTGCCAGTTTTATTTTTAATAAGCGAAACGATATAGTAGTAGCTCCTGTTTTGGCAGGGCGTTTTCGCATCATACAAGGCGATCGGTTTACCATGTACCTAGGCTGTAGTTATTCAATGGGAATAAAAGCCTTGGGTATTTTATATGGAACAGGGTCGGTTTTTTAAACTTCTAGTGCTTCTCCTATTCATTTATTAAATTTATGTTATGTTCTCACGAATAGAAGTTCTTCCCGAAAAAAAGTTACTTGGTAAAAGTAAACGCATGTCGTTTTTAAATAATACCACGCGTGAACTATGGCAATGGTTTCAACCAAGAAGGCCAGAAATTAAAAATGTTGTAGGGACTGATCTTTATTCGTTGGAAGTATACGATAATGTATCGTTCTTTAAAACATTTAACCCCGCCAACGAATTCAATAAGTGGGCGGCTGTTGAAGTAAGTAATTTTGATCATATACCTGCTGAACTAGAGAAACTAATTATTCCTACTGGCTTATACGCCGTTTTTATTCATAAAGGCCCGGCAAATGAAGGTAAAAAGACCTACGAATATATTTTTTATAATTGGTTCACTTCTTCACAGTACGAATTAGATGATCGCCCACATTTTGCAATTATGGGTGCCAAATATAAAGCCGAATCGCCCGACTCGGAGGAAGAAATTTGGATCCCGGTTAAGAAGAAATAAATTTTCCGTATCTTTAATATAATGAAATCCCTCAAGTTCATCATATTACTTTTTGTTTCGCATTTATCATTTTCGCAAATAAGGCTTAAAGATATCAATGAATCAAAATGGGTAGCCGATCAAACACTTGCCGATAACAAAACACAAAGCTATAAGTTAACTCGCGTAGAAGAATCTGACTCTTACCAATACGGATCATTCATTACATTCTCTCAAGGAAAGTTCTCGCTTTTTTATACTGCTTGGTGTGGCAACGATTGCTTTTGGAGTTACGGTGGTAAATATGAAGTGGTTGATTATAAAAAACTTGTACTCGATTTTGAAACATACAGCCAAAGTGGTGATTGCGAAACTATTCGCAAAAAATATGAGGCAAACGAATTAAAGCCTGAGTTTACCGCAAAATGGTTGGGGGACACACTTGTTCTTATCAAAAATTAACTCGTAAAACTTTATGGAAAGAGTTAAATATAACATCTAAAATAAAACATGCGTCAGTACATCCTCATATTTTTTATTCTTCTTACCGGTTCAGGTATTGCCCAAGTAAAAAGCAATACCAAAACAGTGCAAGGCACATGGTTTGCAAGCAAAACCATTATTGATCCTAAAGTTGGTGTTATTAAACTAACTCGGGTGAAACATGATGATATGGGCCATGGTAGTTTTATTGATTTTAAAGACACTACCTCTTTTACCCTGTATTATTCGCCCATGTGCGGCAATGATTGCATTTGGAATTATGGTGGTAAATATTCGCTTAAGTCGGGCAAACTAAATCTTAAGTTCGAAACATACAGTCAACACGGTACGTGCAAAAGCTTAACGAAGTCGTACAAAAAAGATCAAATGAAATTTGTGTTCTTGGTAGAATCGGTTGGTAAAGATACCTTGGTTTTAAAAAGACAAAGCAAATAACAGCTATCAATAATTGATCACTTCAGGATTGATAATGAACGGATCGCAATCACCCTCGTATTTAAATTCTATCTTTATCTTCTCTTGGTAAGGGATTTTTAACTTGTAAAAAGGGATCTCAAAAACATCTGCTGCAATGTTCTCCACTTTTTTTCCGTTAACTGTTACTTCTTTTATGCCATAGCCCTTTCCCGAACGCGGATTTAGCACCTGCAAATTTCCGTTGTAATTTGTTCCTTCAACGATCAATGTATTGTTTCCTGATGGGTCTCTTTCTTTTATAACACCTTGGTTCATCATTAAGGGATCGCTACCCATGCAACTATCCTTGTAAACCATGGTGATCGTAAACTTCTCTCCTAATTTCAATTTATGAACTCCCAGATCAACTCTAAATACAGAAGCATTGATCTCATCGGCCGTATAATTACCATTTACTTTTAATTCCGTAACGCAATAACCTATGCCATCTTTTCCAAAACCATTACTCATATACAGATCCTTGCCATTATATACACCTTCAATGATCATGCGATGTGCAAGGCGTTTATAATTGATCCCATTCTTTGAATATCTGGTGGTATCCTTATGAAGTATTTTTGTGACCTTTTGGGCATTTAAGCTTGTTGCAAGCATAAGTACCAATAGTATTGGTTTTATTCTCATTTTGATAATTTTTTTTTACTTTATTAGGATCTCCGGATTCATTAAAAAAGGATCGTAACCGCTTTCGTACTTAAATTCAACTTTTACTTTCTCATCCATTTTAATTCCTAGTTTATAAAAATCGATCTCAAACACATCCGAATCTATTTTGGACAATATCTTTTTTCCATTCACCATCACTTCCTTAACAGAATAAGCTTTACTATCTGCCACACGTGGATTCACTACAAACAAACTTCCCGCTAAAAACATACCCTCTATCATCATGGTATTGTCTTTTGGTTTAATGGCATTTGGATTCATGATCATTGGTGTACAACAATCTTTATGAAAGATCTCAATTTTTAGTGCATCGCCAATTTTTAAAGAATGCAAAGTAAGATCCACTTGAAACACGTCGGCGTTTATCTCATCGGTAACAATATTACCATTTACATTTACCTGACTAATGCAAAATCCTTGTCCCCCTGTAGCAAAAGGGTTTCTTATAAATACATTCTTTCCGGCATACTCACCTTGCGTTACAATTTTTTTTGTAGCCTGCATATACGTAACTTCCTTTATTGGGTACTTAAGTGTATCCCAACCTTCGAGGATGATCGCGTTTGTTTGAGCACTTAAACTTGTTACAAGGATAAATGAGTTAATAAATATTAGTGGTGCTTTCATTTTTTGGTTTATTTATTAGGATAAATATAAGTGTTAGCTCTACCTAATGGTAAATAGTTGTAAAAATAAATCATAAACCCTTCCGGATCTCGGTTCTGATATTCAATTCCTGAAATATTGATCATCAAATAGTAGGTTTCTCCTGCTTTAACCCTTAAGCCTTGAGCATACGTTTTCCCATGATCTTTTTGGCCATCTAAATGACTCCACGCTCTAAAAGTTGTATCCCTAGCTCTATTGGATAGTCCAGTATTGATATTCATAGTTGTATTATAAGAAAAACAATAGCGAACTGGCTTCAATTTACCCATTTTTATCTCTCGTAAGCACGTATAATTATCACATTTAAACAAAGCAAAGTCATAATCATCTGTTTTTAATGTTGGCACAATATGAAATGTGAGCATTGTGTCTTTCTTGACAGTGAACTTAAACCATGCAGAATTTTTTTCCAACGATTTTCTATTGTTAGGATCGTTATATTCAAGGTAGTCGCCTTTCCCTACAGAAACATTTGCAGGACCATAAATTGAATCTTTAATGATGATTGCCGACTCCGCATCTGCATTTCCTCTAACTTTAAAAGGCAAAGATCTTGGTTTTGTAAATTCCTCATTGGAATATTCTTCCTTTACTTCTATTAATTCCTTGGTTACCAACAATTGTTCTGTACTATCGCTCTTGGATTTAGGCTGCATGCTATTCGTTTTTTTAATTACTGGTTCCTCATTGCCACGCGAAGAAGTTTGGACAGGGATATTAGTGATTGTCTCATTGATTAACGGTTTTACTAAATCCGTTTTTGTTTCCTTTGTTTTTATATTAAAGATAATAATGGCTAAAATTCCTAAAACAGCAAAGCCGATACTTAAGAATAAACTCTTTCCTGAAAAAGATCCTTTTACTGAAACTGACCGTTTCAGAGCACTCTCAAAATCCATACCCTTCAAAATCTCTTCACTTAAAAGTTCGGGTCTATTGTCTATTAATTTATAATTCTTTGCTTCCATTACAATTTTTTGTAAATAGTTTTTAGTTTGTCCAAAACTCTATAAGTTCTAATTTTCGCATTACCCTCGCTAATTCCAATTATTTCCCCTACTTCTGAAAATGCGCGCTCCTCAAAATATCTAAGTTCTATTAAGTTTAATTCCTCCTCGTTCAGATAAAGCAAAGCCTTTTTTAATACCACAATAAGTTCCTTTCCATTTTCGCCGCTATCCTCAATGACGTTATTCAAATTCTTATCGCTCAAACTAATGATGCGTAATTTTGTTTTGTCGCGATAAAATTGGGTCACTTCGTTAATAGCAATCCTGTATAACCAACTCGAAAATGGAAATCCCTGGTATTTATATGAGCTGATATTGTTTATTGCCTTCGAAAAAACAACAGCTGTAATTTCTCTGCAATCGTCAATATCTTCAACCCTTTTGTAAACAAATTTGATTATCGGTTCATAGTATCTAAGATACAATGGCTCAAACTTTCGGGCATCTTGTTTAGCTTGTTCAATTTCCTCTACTTCAGATATGGTTTTTGTTGACATAAAGCTTAAACCCTTTCTTTCGTGGAACGGAGTAGGTTTTAAAAAGGTACAAATTATCTAAAATAAAAAACCGCTACGAGTTAACGTAACGGTCAAATATCAGCTAAATATTTTAGATTCTGAACTTACTGGCTCAAAGCCTTAAAAATTTAGCTTGCTATAACACGATCTACAAGGTAACCATCAAAAAAGCGACGGTAAAAACCGTTTCCAACGCCTTCAATAAAGTTTACCATGTTCTTTGTAATAATAGGATCATACACTTCCTTAGTTTCGGTGCAACCTAAAAGCTCCTTCGAAATAAAAAGTTTATAGGTGTTTAGTTCTCTTTTTGCCACAATTAAAAGGCCGTCGAACTCGCTTGAAAGCACGCTGTACGATACATTCAGCGCTTTTTCTGTATTTGGATCACTCATATGCTTGGTGCTTGTTGATTAAATTTTACTTTACAAAATTACTCACTCAATTGCCCATCACAAAAATTTCCGCTCAATTAAATAGCATCTTTACTCAATTTTTTTTTCTCAGGAATCCAATTTCAATCTCCAAAATCGAGTGCTTGTTTCTTCGAAAAAAAATTCTGATCAAGATCATGCTTACACTCGCTTAAAAAACATTTTTACTCAGGCTTATTTAGTTATTTAGATTTGAGCTCTGCCTCGCTAGATCTAAACTATCTAATTAGTACCTAGATTCACAACAAATGTGCCAAATTACCGCACTTTCATTTTTTCATACAATTTCGTATTTTTAAGGATGCTTAAAAAGATCCTTTTGCTTTCATTCGCGGTTCTATTTTACCTTACAAATTGTAAGAACGATAGTAAAACCAACGAGCCTACGCCCGATCCAAATCCTACGGTGCAACCCGATATAAATAATACGTATGGTTTTGGCGTTCTAAAAAAACTAAAAGGAATTTGGAATGGTCCGGTAGCCTCCAACACGCCTTTAGGAGGATATCCTGAATGGATAGTTGACTTCCGACCAATTTCGGAGAATCAAATCTCAGCTAAAAATGAATTAGATACTTTGAATGATATTTTTATGTCGTTTTTTATTGCCAAATACAATAACCAATACAAAGTTGCTTTTCGTAACGGAGGTTCGTTCAATGCCATGAAACGCGTTTCGTATTTCTTGGCTGATAGTGTTTCTGAAAACACAAATAGCTCTTTCTATCGTTTTTCTGAGATCATAAAAGGAAAAAAGAAAGCATATACCGAAGTTATTTTTAGAGCAGATAGTTTGTATGTGATCTCTTACACCAATAAATACAATACACTTACGTCGGCTGCGCCCCACATGAGTTGGAGTGCTAAATTGCAAGATTC
>CAYYUS010000141.1:0-6678 GCA_964474925.1 uncultured Akkermansia sp.
TGGTTTTCCTTTTTTATATAATAATACAACCTATACTTCTGTTGGTGTAAGCACTAATGGTTGGATCACGTTTGGTTCGTATTTTCCTAACGATAATTTTGCGCCCATAAGTAATTCGGGTGGTAATGGCGATGGCGTTTCTATATTAAGTGGTGATATGCAATTGGGAGCGTATCATACAGCTACGGTTACAAATGGAAGTAATGTGATCGCATTAACGTATACAACAACTTTAGGGTTGTTTGGTGTTGGCGATGCCATAAGCGGACCAGGTATTCCGGGTGGCGCTACTATTACTGGTTTCAGTGCAACTAATCTTACTATTTCGGCAAATGCCACCGGAAACGGAACTACATTTACTGTGCCCGGGATCATTTCTTATTTATGTACGGGAACAACACCTAGTCGTGTTTTTACTATGCAGTGGAAGCGCCAAAGTAGATATAGTAATAATGGAACAGGCATTGATGATTATATCAATTTGCAAATTAAGTTGTACGAAACAACCAATGTAGTTGAACTTATTTATGGTAAATGCGGTACTAATAATGTAAATACACAGCCAAGCGAAACCGGATTAGTTGGAGCGAATAATTTGGATTTTAATAATAGGGAGGTGCCCGCATTTGTAAATTGGCAAACCTCTGGTGCAGGTACAGCAAATAATGTAACGTGTATGTTTGGAATAAATAATGTTGTACCACAAAATTTAACATACCGATGGACACCACCCGCACCTTGCGCCGGAACGCCGGCATCTAACGCAGCTGTTTCATCTTCATCGTTAGCGTGCATGGGTGGCAATGTGAATTTAAATCTAGCTACAACTTATTCATTAACCGGTTTAAGTTTTGAGTGGAGTTCTGCATCTGCATTAGCGGGACCTTATTCTCCTATTAACACAGCAAGCGTTAGTCCGTTTACCGCAACCAATGTTACTGCAAATACTTGGTATATTTGTACGATCACATGTACTAATAGTTCGCAGAGTTATACAACAGCACCAATTGCCATTACTTCTGTAGGATCAATTACAAATACTACACCTTACTTTGAAGGATTTGAAAGTGTACAGTTAAACAACATGTTGCCAAATTGCTCATGGGCTGCTTCGAATCCAACAACTATTTGCCAAACGTATACTTCCATGACCAGCAATAACCGTTATCCAAACTCGGGAAATAAATTTGCAGCATTTAAATTCGGAACAAACACAAATGGCGATTACTTCTTTACTAATGGAATACAATTATACTCGGGCATTACATATTCTGCTGAAGTGTTTTACGTAACCGATGGAGGAAATGGTTGGTCGGAATTTTCGATGTATTATGGCGCATCGCAATCCACAACCGGATTGGTGAATATTGCTTCCGAAACATCAACTGCAAATTTAACCAGTATGTTCTATCTTCCATTAACAAATACATTTGTGGTACCAAGTTCAGGATATTATTATATAGCCATAAAGGCAATTGGAAATACAACCCCGTGGTTCTTATCATGGGATGATCTTTCTATTACAGCGCCTTGTAATTTGAATACGCCAACATTATCTATAAGCGGAGGAACTTTAACGCAATGCGCTGGAACTCCGGTAAAATTAACGGCAAGCGGTGCTGATACGTATAATTGGAATACCGGACCGCTTACATCTACGGTTAATGTTATTCCAACCATAAATACAAGCTATACAGTTTCCGGATTTGGCCCAACCGGATGTGTTGGAACTGCGGTGATCACCGTTTCAGTGGAACCATTACCAACGGTGAGCATTACCCCACTTACGCAAAGTATTTGTGTTACCGACGTAGCAACAATTACAGTGAATGGTGCTGTAAGTTATACATGGAATCCAAGTAACTCTTTCGCATCAACATTTACGTTGAGCCCAGCTGCAAGCAATATTTATTCGGTAAGCTATACTGGTGCAAATAATTGTATTGCTACTTCAACCGCTCAAGTTGAGGTGTCGCAGTGTGTGGGCTTAAATGAATTAGCATTAAATACCAAAACAAAGATATTTCCAAACCCAACAGAAGGAATAATTCATATTATCGTTTCAACAGCAGGAAATAAAACTATGGAGTTGCTTGATGTAACAGGAAGAATGATCCAAAGAAAATATTTTACAGGCAACTCGTATCAAATGGACCTGAAGGAATTCTCAAAAGGTGTTTATTACCTTAAAGTATCTACAAGTAATTCAACAGAAATAAAAAAGGTGATCAGAAATTAATTCCTGATCACTTTTGTTGAGAATACCGCTTTACCATTATCTAAAATAATTATCTGGTAAATTCCGTTGGCTTCTGTGGTAAGATCAATTTTTGAATCACTCAGGAGTTTTGTTTTTTGAATCACTTGTCCAAGGTTATTGTAGATCACTACTTCGTGTTCATGAGATAAAGATGTTTTGATAAAGAACACACCCTCACTTGGATTTGGATAAATAGAGAAATCAGAATTAGCAGGATCTAATTCGTTAATTCCTGCGCACCACGAAACAATTAAATTATAAGTGGCTGTGTTTACACAACCATTGATATCAGTTCCTGTAACGGTGTATAAGGTTGTAACAGTTGGAGTGACAGTGATACTTTGTGAAGTTGCGCTGGTATTCCACACATAAGAAACAGCTCCCCCTGCAGTGATCACGGCAGCTTCTCCGTCGCAAATAAGCGAATTGATACTGGTAGCTGTAACATTTGGCAATTGATTTACCGTAACATTTATAGTGCTTGTTGTTGCACATCCTGCAGTTGTTCCGGTAACAGTGTATGCGGTAGTGAGAGTAGGAGTAACCACAATACTTGCTGAAGTTGAACTTGTATTCCAAACATACGATGTTGCACCACTTGCAGAAATATTAGCACTATTACCAACACAAATTGGAGAGGAATTTAAAGTTGAAATTGTTGGCGTTGCATTAACCATTATGGTTTGCGTAACGCCACAGCTTGTTAATGTACCATTAGTGGCAACAAGCGATACGGTGTAAATTCCTGCCGTATTATAAGTGGCACTAGGATTGTTTATAGTAGAAGTTGCAGGTGAAGCGCCGGTCAATGTCCAGTTCCATGTGTTTGGACCGCCAGTTGATGCATCCGTAAAATTAATTGGTGTACCACTACACATGACGGAGTTTGTTGTAAACGCCGAAGCAATTGAAGGAATATTATTGGAGGTTATTCGCATATAATATCTTCCTAAGCTTCCGTAATCAGGATAGTTAGCAGATCCGCCACCATCGATCACAAAATAATAACTGCCAGCTGGTAAATTAATTCCAACTAAGGTATTAAGTTTTGCCAAAGGTGTATCAATAGCAAGTGAAGCAGTTGTAGTGGCGTTGAATAATTGAAAACGTATGTCTAGATCTGCCGCATCATAAACTCCAACAGCAGTATCTAAAGCCCATGGTTTTATATTAAATGTCATGTAACGATTATTACAAATACTAAATTTAAAAACGTCAACATCAGTTGGAGTGGTTATCATTCCCGAATCAACTAATAAGATTGTATTTGTATTGATGGTTTTTCCTGTTGCTAATGTATTTCCAACATCATCCATGGTATAATTTAAAAATGCAGCGCCGGTAATTCCATTTGATCCATGATCGAATTGAATGGTTGTACAGGTGTTGGAATTTGTTCCTCTGTGCCAGATGGTAACATTTTTTGAATAACCTACGCCCATTATTGGTGCCCAACCTGTAGTGCCCGAACCAATACCTCCGTGGTATTCTGCAGTTTTTGCGCACGAGCCGTTCCAAATACTTTGATGTTTTAAACTTAAAGTGTGTCCTGCTTCATGCGACCCTGCTTCCGCGCAATTTTTAGCACTGTAACCTAAAGCATTTTCAAATACCCAACACGGTGTATCGGGATTTCCGCCCCAGGTAAACGAATTCAAATAAGCAACACCACCAACCGACGAAGGATACCAAGCGCTTGAGGGTGTGATCACAATTCGCATGCGTGTATTAGGAGTTGCCGCATTGAATTTGGCAACATCGGTTGTTAAGTTCACATCAAACGGCATAAAATCTTCTGCCATACGTTTCCAAATATTAAGCATAGCTGCAGAACTTAATGTAGAAGGTAAAGCAGTAATGGTTGGATTACTCGTAGATGAATTCCATGGAGTTCCAATAACAACTTGCCCATCAAAATCAAGGTACAATACTTTGTGAATAACAGAAGGCTTGCTATTCAACATAGGGATTTGCGAATACATGGTATTTGCAACACAAATGCTGAGTATAGATAGTAGAATTTTTTTCATTGTAATGTGTTTAAATATTATTCAGATAGAATATCGTCTTTTTGACATTGAGTTAAAATAAAACCTTTATCCGTTGTTTTGCTATTGTAAAAAATGGAGTTGTCGCTCGACATAATGTAAATGATCTTCGAATCCTTGCCATTGATCTGCACAACTAGTTCGGCGTTCTTAAAATAACTAAGCTTTAACTTCAATTGTTTATTCTCCATGTAAGAAGAATTAAGCAATACGGTTGAACCATTGATGTATTTATTGGTTTTGCTTTTGGCTACCTCATTTATTTTGTAGGTAAATAGTTTGTCGAAGCTCGCTTTGTCTATGGTAAATGATGTGGGGTATTTTGAACTTTTGGCGGTTTGTGCAAAAAACGAATTGGTAAAAGCAACAAGAGCAAAAAGCAAAACTGTTAAACGCGTAATTTTTTTCATAACAGGTGTTTAGTTTACCAAATATAATAAAATATTGATAGAAAGTCAATTGAAATTAACATTTGCAGAGGTAGCTTTCCCTTTGGTTTATGAGTAATTTTGAAGAGATGAACAAGCCATTCTTATATACAGCGCTACTTTTAATTTGTTTGGTATTTACACGATGTTCGTGGATAGAAGAATTTGTGATCATCAATGAAAGTGATAAAGCGATCTATGTAAAATATGAGATCACCGAGAACTCAGGAGTTTTCTCATTATTCCATGCGCATCCATCAATGTGTATTTTAAATTCTTCAAATGAAATAGAGTGGGGCAAAGAGATGGCCTTTGCTGATGAGGATAGCGCATCTAATAAAGTAAGTGTTGCAATTCCTCCGCGGTCGGTGTTGGTTTTTGGTCGCTTGCAAAATGATAAGTACAAAAGCTACGATCAGAAATTCATAAACGGACGAACATTTAATTTGAAGCAACTGCAAATACTATCCAATAATAAGATCATCGATGTTGTTCCTGCCACCTTCGATGATCACTTCAAAAAGCACCGGGGACAAATTCGGTTTGTGAGCAAGTAAGCTTCTAAATGCTTGTAAACAAGATCGCCATTTTCCTTTTTTAGTAATCATTACCTCCCGCAACCCTTGCCTGTAAAGGAATTCATGGCATTTAAGCCCCAAGATCCTTTACAGGAGCTTGTTCACAAAGACCTGTTGATATTGTTCCTTCAAAATGCCCGACCTCTTCCATATTAGCTTATAATTTTGTAATGCCTTGATAATGATATTATTATTAATGGTTAATTAAACACGATTTAAAAAAATTTAGGTCAATGAGGTATTTGGTAATAATAGTGAGTGTGATGATGTTATCGTTTGCGGGCGGAATAGAAATTCCTGCTTCTATTAAAAGATCCTTTGTGCAACGCTTTCCAACTGCTCATAATATTAGATGGGAAGGCACTGCACAAACACACTACGAAGTGGGGTTTGTTGATGAAGGAAAAGATAAAATAGCTGTGTTCTTACCTGATGGTACATTTAAAGAAACGGAAACGGAGATAAAAACTTCTGAAATTCCAAAGCGGGTATTAAAAGCCGTGAGTAAAAAATATCCCCTTTCAAAAATTTCTTTCGCACTTAAAATTCAAAGAAGTAACAATACAACTGTATACGATCTAGAAGTGAATACAGGTATAGAAGATCTTGATATTACTCTCGACCCAATGGGTTACGAGGTAGATTAGATCTTTTTTACAAATTCAGTACGTAATACAATTTTAGTACCATCTAATTTACAATCTATCTCATCCGGATCATCTGTTAGTTTGATATTCTTTGCAACCTTCCCGCGCTTTAAAACAAGCGAAGAGCCTTTTACTTTAAGATCTTTGATCAGGGTCACCGAATCTCCATCGCTTAAGATGTTCCCATTACTGTCTTTTACTTCCATTGATTTAATTTTGTCAAATATATCTATTTATACTTGAATTATAAGGCCAATTCTATGGTCTATTTGCCGTTAATGCTTTCATTATTTCGAAAAAAGTGTACTTTTGTCAGCCTTGAACCTACACTACACATACATCACATTGTTTGGCTTTAAGTTGTTTGAACCGGTTACTATTTTAACCAATTCTATTATCACGATTTATTGTTTATTTGTTTTCTTCCGCACTCAAAAGTTCGATCACCAGATCTCAAGGCATTGGGGAATATTTTTTTTGCTGATGGCATTAAGTTCGTTGTTAGCTTCTTTAACGCACGGTATTCACGATCAATTGGGCGCTACATTTTTAAGGACCTCTTGGTTCTTAATGAATTCTGTTTCGCTGATCGGAATTTATTTTTTTTACCGCGCTACCTTTACCTATTCAAATTTAAATAGAGAGAATACAACTCAACTATTTAATTATGCAGCTTTAATATGGATGATCTCTTTATTAGTGGCCACTTACTTTTTA
>CAYYUS010000142.1:0-6678 GCA_964474925.1 uncultured Akkermansia sp.
TAATCCTTTGTATCCATTCATTTCATTTGTACTTAAAACATATTTAGAATCGATATTTTGTTTTAATAAACATTTACCACTTATGTCGTACACAAATAATATTCCTTTGTCCTTCAAATTTATCTCCACTTTTTCGTGAAAAGGATTTGGACTAGTTTTTAATCCCTCATTTAAATTCAATTTATCTACACTTGTAAATATCGTACACAACATCGCTGCCATACCATCTAACTTTCCATAACCGTATACGTTGTTTGGTAAAGTACCCGTAAAACCATCGCTATAGGTGCAGTTCATAATAGCCTGCTTTACTTGCTGATTGGTAGCATTTGGAAATTTCTGTAAATAGAGCGCGGCCAATCCTGCAACTACAGGTGCCGAAGCAGATGTTCCTCCTCCTTGAATATGCATACTGCCTTGCGCCACAGCACTTGGTGCATTCGTCAACATAAAGCTTTGTAAAGAAATAGGCATCGAACTAAATACATTTGCTCCTGTTGCAACCACATCAGGTTTTATCATATTCCAGCGCGTTGGTCCTCCACTACTTGTTTCTTTTATCTTTCCAGGAATTTCAAGCGTTGATGTTTGCGCCGTATTGCTAGCATCTGTCCACTTATTTAAATTAATATAATTTCCAACGGTTATAACTTCATTACTACACTGAAACCCGGTTACAATGGTAGAGATCGTATCAGGCATTACATAATTTATCATTTTTGGATATACCGTTGCCGTTGGTAAGCCAGTGCTCTTAAAATTAAAATCCCACGAATCATGTTTACCAGTTCCTTTACTTTCAATGCGCCAATTGTAATTCAACGAATCGGCAATAACATGATACACCAATTCGTAAACGCCAAACGAATTAATAGAAGCATCAGTTTTAATGATCCCAATTCGATTATTGTTGAACTTTAATGTGTCCACCTGCTGCGATGCCAGTGCATAATTATAATTATGAAAAGGAATTCGACCAAGATCGGTGCTGCTAGCGCGATTAACTCCAATGCTTGTTTGAACGTTCTTTATATCATTGGTGTCAGCATATAAAATATAATACATATTTACTGCTGTGCTATTGAACCAAGTAAAGAGTGTATCAGAATTTGTTAAAGTTGTTTTTGTATGGAATTTTACATTGCCTGCATTTCCTGCAGCCGCTACTAATACGCGTCCGTTTTGTGCAGTAATTAAATTATTCATTAATTGCGCCTGCAGATCGGTTGCGTCATGACTTCCATAATAATCGCCCACACTTGCGTTTACAACACAAGGTTTACCTGCAGCCAATGCTTTTGCAAAAATATAACTTAAAGCATCGGCATAAATAGGATTTGTGTTGTTATTAAAATTCAAAGCCACAACGATGAGATCTGCCTTTGGTGCCACACCTTCAAATTTACCGGTAGCCAAACCATTTCCGGCTGCTGTTCCACTCACGTGAGTTCCATGTCCGTAATTTGCATTATCGTTGTGCGTACAAACGCTTGCATTTATTTGTGCGGCCGTCCATTCAATTCCGTAATTATAAGGCATTGGAATGGTTGAACCGGAAGATTGATTTTGATCCCAAATAAATTGAATTCGCGTATTCCCACTTCCGTCCTTAAAATCAGGATGATTAAAATCAATTCCGCTATCAATAATACCCATAATTATTCCTGTTCCATCGTATGCTTGAGTTAATGGGGCCATTCCTTGCTTAACCGGATTGATGCGATTCCTAACCATAGCGGTATCATTCATCAATTGCGGTTTTAAGGGTCTGTACTCAACAAACTTTACATATTTATGAGCTATTAAATTTGAAATTGAATTAAGTGAAGTTCGTACTGAGGCAATATTTCCAGCATAGTAAAGAACCTGCACACCCAATTGCTCCTGGTCCCTTAATAATTGTGGGATATTTCCATCTACAAGCACATCAAATAGCGCCGGAAGGGTTTTATCGGTTAATTGTGTTTTAAGAAATGTATTACACTTATTTTGCGAAAACATCGTAACTTGCAACACAACTAACAGAGCTATAGAAACTACTTTTTTCATTCTAACTACTAAAATACAAAAAATAAATCAATCTTTAAATTGAGGTCCATACTTACCATATTTCTTCTAATCTGTAGCGGCTTTCTCATGTCTCAAAGCGACAGTGTTATGATCACAGAGCTTAAGCCATTTAACGACGGATTGTATTTAACTAATAACGATCATCGCCATAACAAAGCCATTTCAAAAGAAAATATTATCACCAACATTAATAAAGATCAAGTTGATTTTTATTACAAAGTAACCGCCACCCAAAAAATTGAATATTCTGCAGGCAGCACAACATACACCATCGAACCTTCGCATATTTGGGGCTTTGTTCAAAACGGAACTCTATTTGTAAATTACAAAGGTGTTTTTTATAGAGTGCCTGTTTTTGGCGCGATAAGTTATTTTGCGGGCGTTGTTGAAGTTAGCGGATACTACACAGGCGTATACGACCCCATGTTTGGCGTTGGGGCTAGTAGAACAGTTAAAACCAAAGAGCTGAATGAATTTATTGTAAGTTACTTTGATGGGAATGTAGTGCCTTTTGATTTGAACTATTTAGAATTGCTTTTAAGTACTGATGAAACAATTTATAAAGAATATAAAAGTTTAAGCAAGCGTAAACGTCGCAAACAGGTAACTCGATTTGTAAGAATGTATAACGAAAGGCATCCTGTTCACTATTTAAAATAGATCATATCTCTTTACTTACACCAAGTCCAAATAAAGAAAAGTCGTATTTTATGGGGTCTTTTGGGTCAAATTGCCTTAATACGTTAGTGATCTCTTCAACCGCTTTCCAATCATCTTGCTTACGCTTTAATAGCCCAAGCTTTCTACTTACATTTCCTGTATGAACATCAAGAGGTAAACACAATAAAGATGGGCTGATACTTTTCCAAATACCAAAGTCAACACGTTTATTATCCTTTCTCACCATCCAGCGCAAATACATACATAAACGCTTAGCGCTCGAATTTTTTTCAGGGTTGGAGATATGCTTCTCACTCCGTTTTTGATGTGCTGCTTTTAAAAACTGATCCCGAAAATGAATGATGGCATTTTTCACATCAACATCTCCAGGCTTTATCCCTTTTGAAAACGCTAATTCAAGTCCTTGATGTTTGGTGTAGATGTTTTTTAGCGAACGAATAAAAAAAGTACAATCTATATCATTAAATGTACGATGCACAAAACCGTCAAACTTTTTAAGATCCTTTGCTGTGTGTTGTGTTACAAATTCAAATGGTTCGTTATCCATTAAGGCCATTAACTTTGTGGCATTTGTTATGATGGACTTTCTATTCCCCCAAGCAATAGTGGCTGCCAAAAAACCGGCTATCTCTATATCTTCCTTTCTTGAAAACAAATGCGGCATTTGAACGGGGTCATTCTCAATAAATCCCTTTGAGTTATATTGATCAAATTTTTCATCCAACAATTCTTTTATCCCCTCTTTTATTTTCATGGGTCTTTTGTAAGATCAAGATCTTTTAACTCTGGGTTTGCTTTGTGAATTCCAAGAACAACTAAAATGGTCATAACACCACCAAAAGCAATGGAAGGCACAAGTCCTAAAAATTTTGCTGCTACCCCGCTTTCAAAAGCACCTATCTCATTACTTGATCCAATAAAAATACTATTTACTGCACTTACTCTGCCTCTCATATTATCTGGCGTCATCAATTGCAAAATACTATGGCGCACAACAACGCTTATGTTATCAAAAGCGCCTGTTAAAGCAAGCATTGCAAACGCCAACCAATAATTAGTACTATAAGCAAAAGCAATTGTAAATAATCCAAATGCTACAACCGACCAAAGCAAAGCAACGCCGGCTTTTTTACCGGGTGGTTTAACCGACATGATCAATGCCATAAGAACCGCGCCAATAGCGGGCGATGTACGTAATAAACCGTAAGCCTCAGGACCCAAGTGTAAAATTTTGTCAGTAAAAGCAGGTATCAATGCAACTGCTCCACCAAATAGAACAGCAAAAAGATCTAACGACAAAGCACTCAGCACCATTTTATTTTTAAAAACAAAATTCAAACCTACTTTCATGCTTTGCACAATAGATTCGGTATTCTCGGGAATAAACGTTTGCTTATAAGAAGTTGCAGCGATGAATACAAAAGCCAAAACATAAAAAGCAATATTTAAAAGGTAACACCAATCGGCGTGCAATTGTCCTCTAAACGCGTATATCAAACCTGCGATCACCGGCCCCAAAATTGCGCCAATATGCCACACCGTGCTATTCCATGTTGATGATTGCGTGTATAAATGACGTGGGATGAACGACGTCATGAACGGCTGAACGCTTGCCGCTAAAAAAGAGCGCACCACGCCAAAAACAATAACGATCATAAACAATGCCGGTAATCCGAACGAACGCAAAACAGAAATAAATGGCGCGCTATTTATATACAAAGCAATGGCGCCTATCAAAAGCATAAAAATTCCACTAAGAATGATCTTTTTTCTATTCAATAGGTCGGCATAATGTCCGCTAAAAAAAGAAGTGATAATAAACGGCACGGCCTCTGCCAAGCCTATCATTCCCAACACAAATTCCTCCTTGGTAAATTCGTAATACACTTGCAGGTTAATGGTACTCATTTGCAATTGTATCCCTAGTGTAAGGAAAAAACGGGCCAAAATAAAGTAGCGGTATTGCTTTATTTTAAAGATCTCCAGTGAAGGGGAGTTAAACATTCTGCAAAGTTAATAGTAAATCCATTCTCTAATAAATATCTTGCGAATTTATTTGGCCATTCCCTGTTTGTTAAGCTGATCAACCATGTAAGCCGCATTCAGGTAGATCATCTCGTGCATCTCTTTGTTTTTTTCGCGTGCCTGAACACGAATTTTATCCATCCATAGCTTGTCAGTCTTTATCTTTTCGATCATATCCACAATGTCTAAAGATCTTTTTTGAACCGCCGATTCATCTCCTCCATTTACAATACTTACAGCCCTTTCGAGGAATCCAAAACCATAATTTACGAGGTTATGCTCTGTTAAAATTAAAATTACAACCTTACGATCAAATATTTCCTTTTTTATATCTAATTTAAGAAATGCGCCAGCATCGCTTGAATACGGTCTAACTTCTCTAAAATAATACAAAAATCTATAGTCCTTAAAAACACTATCTTGTATGTGCGTTGTTTCTACTACTGAAAAATAACTATCACCAACCACCAACAACGACGGCTTCTCGCTTTCTACCTTTGTGAACCTGATGTGAGGATATGCCATTTTTTCTGAAGGTAGTTGCGAACCTAATAAATTCAAACTCTCGCCAATGTCATAATCAAAATCGCGCAAAGAATCACTCAATTCAATATTATCTTTCCATATCAACCTTGAAGTTTTAATACCGCTTTTTGAATTAATATAACCAAGAATACTATCTGTTGCCATTGCACATCCATAAGAACTCCAATGGATCCCATACTTTGTATAAAGCGGGTATTTACTTTTTAAATGTGTTTTTACAAAATATTCATTAAAATCCACATGATCTATCTTCAATCTATTGAAACACTTAATAAATTCTGAGTAATTTGTAAGTGACCCTTCTTTAAATTCATTAGGCAATTTATCTGCTAATACCCTTGCTTTATTTGGTGCTAATACCGGAACCAGCATAATCCCTCGCTGTTTCAATTTGATCTGTAATTCTTTTAGTAAAAGGGCTTTCTTTAGAATACTATCAATTCCAATATAATTTTTTCCGGTAAATGCCTCAATATAATCCCAGGCAAACATATATCCATCCTTTCCAAAAGCAACTTCCCTGTTCGAGGTTTTTTTAAATAGGTCATATCGCAACTGATTATTTAAACGAACACAATTATTCCTTAACCCAAAATTCTCATTGGCATATTTCTCACAATTTTGCTGATATGATGTTGTAAACCATTCATCATATGAAAAATTAGGACGCTCCAGTTTTTCAAAACTTCCTTTTAGTATACTATCTTCAAAAAGACCGTACTTCTTTATAAGGTAAGGCATTGCCAGAAGCATAAGCAGTAATGCAAGTAAGATCCGTTTAAATATATCTTCTTTATTTTTTATCAAAATCTGAAATAAATAAATGGATTAAAACTACTGCTTGTTATAAATGTTAAGCACAAAACATACAAGGCAATACAAATAACAAACATGAATAAATGCCGTGAAGGTGTGTATGCATTAAAATAAATCATATCCTGCAGCTTTTTTGTAAAGTTGCTTATGGTAAAGAAAGAAAAAATAACAGCTATAGAAAAAGCCGTCCAAAACTCTAGATCCAAAAAGTTTCTTTCAGGCTCAGGGCAATATACGATCATCCTTTTAATAAATCCAAGTGCATCCGTTAAATGCTCTGTCCTGAAGAATACCCACCCAAAATTTACAATAATAAAAGTGTAAACAATAGATGGAAATTTACCGATCTTGTTCAACAAAGTCGAAAGGCCAATTCTTTCTAGAACAAGAAATGATCCATGAAACGCACCCCAAACAATAAAGCTCCAACTTGCACCGTGCCAAAATCCCGAGATCAGAAAAACCAACCATAAATTAAAGAACAGTTTCCTTTTACTGCCTACCTTGTTTCCGCCCAAGGGAATGTATAAATAGTTCTTC
>CAYYUS010000143.1:0-6659 GCA_964474925.1 uncultured Akkermansia sp.
TGTGATCGATTCTTTATCTCAAGCGGCATTTTTAAAAGCGCAAAGTGTGTGCATGTACTTCAGCAAACAGATCATTCAGCTAGATCACCAACAAAGATCAAAATTGCATTTAGCAGCCGTGCTGGTAAATAATTTCACGAACGCGCTTTTTGTGGAGGCCGACAAAATGATGCACTCTGTAAGAAAAGATCTTAATATCACTACGCTTTTACCTCTGATAAAACAAAGTACAAAAAAGCTAAAGTACATGAGTCCTAAAGCGGCGCAAACCGGTCCGGCCAAACGAAAAGATCAAGTAGTTATAGATAAACATTTAGAGATCCTAAAGAACAATAAAGACTTAAAACAGATCTATACTTTACTAAGCGATTTGATCGCCAAACAACAAAAGTAACATGCTCAATTTTAAACAAGCATTAACAAAAGTAACAACCCTCATTTTTGACATTGATGGTGTATTAACCAATAATACAGTTTTTGTAAATGAACAGGGTGAAATGTTACGCAATTTGCACTCAAAAGATGGTTACGCCATTCAATTAGCATTAAAAAAAGGATATAAGATCATTATCATTTCGGGCGGAAACAATGAACCGGTAAAAAAAGTATTAGAGCGTGCAGGTGTACAGCATGTATTTATAAGACAACAGGATAAACTACAATGTTATACCGATCTTTTGATCGAACATTCTATAAGTGATAAAGAAATAATGTATATGGGCGATGACTTACCCGATTGGCACGTAATGAAACGTGTGGGAGTAGCTGCTTGCCCAAATGATGCGGCAACAGAGATAAAGGAAATATGCCAATATATTTCCGATAAAAAAGGCGGAGAAGGATGTGTGCGTGATATTATTGAGCAGACCATGCGCGTTCAGCAAACATGGGAAATTGCCAATTGGTGATCATTCTTAATTTTCTTATTATCTTTAAGCTAAATGACCAAAGTTTTAAATAACAAATTCTTTGCTTTCCTGAAATTGATCAGGGTAGAGAATCTTGTTATTGTTATTCTTACACAAACTTTTTTACATTATCTGGTCTTCCAGAAAATATTTACGGAAGCCAATATCCCAACGAATATTTACATTAAACTTTTTGGTTTAATTGTAATTAGTACAGTTTTAATTGCGGCGGCCGGTTATATCATTAACGATTATTTTGATGTAAAGACCGATATGATCAATCATCCGGAAACGGTGGTATTAGATAAAACAATTAAAAGGCGCTGGGCCATAATTCTTCATATCACTTTTACAGCACTTGGAATTTTATTAGGAATGTATACTGCGCTAAAAACAGGTTATTTGCGATTGGCCTTGTTTCATATTTTAACTGCAACTGCTTTATGGTTTTACTCTACGCATTTTAAAAAGCAATTATTGGTAGGCAATATTGTTGTTTCTTTACTTACCGCCTCTGTTCCATTTATCACATTTGTATTTGAGATCGCGTATTTACAAAAAACAATTCCTGAATTTGCAGCCAATCACATACCGGTTATTTTAACAGCTTCAAAGATCACGCTCATTTTTTGTGTGTTTGCTTTTATTACAAGCTTAGCTCGCGAAATCATAAAGGATATGGAAGATGTAGATGGCGATAAAGCAACAGGCGGAAAAACCATGCCTATTAGTTGGGGAATACAAACCAGTAAGACCGTTTGCTTTTTTCTGATCTCGATCACTATTATTTTACTTTTAGTTGTTATATACAATACTATTAAATATAAAGGTGAACTTGTAACCATGCCTAACATGTATATTTTATTTGGCCTTGTTTGTCCACTAATTACTTTACTGTACATGGTAGTCACCGCAAATAATCCAAAACAATTTAAGCACGCTAGCGTATTCTTAAAATTCATTATGCTGTTAGGAATTGGTTACTGCTGGATATTTTACTTTATTTAATATGAACGCTATCGAAAAATTACTGAAAGAATTTCCATACAAATTAATACTAGGTTCTGCCTCTCCTCGTAGACAAGAACTATTAAAGAGCTTAGGTTTTGAATTCACAACTAAACCCATTAATGCAAATGAGGATTTTTCTCCGGAACTTAAAGCACAACAGATCCCGATCTATCTTGCAGAGAAAAAAGCAAACGCGTATCCTGATCAATTAAAAGAAAATGAACTACTCATCACTTCTGATACAATTGTTTGGTGCGAAGGAAAAGTATTAAATAAACCTGCCGATTTTGAAGAGGGAAAAAAAATGTTGGAACTATTAAGCGGGAAAATGCATGAGGTCTTTACGGCGGTATGTTTAAAGAGTAAGAATAAACAAATTACTTTTTACGATGCAAGCAAAGTGTATTTCAAGAAATTAAAGACGGAGGAGATCGAATACTACTTAAACAATTATAGTCCTTACGATAAAGCCGGAGGATATGGCGTGCAAGATTGGATAGGTTATATTGGCATTGATAAGATAGAAGGCAGTTTTTATAATGTGATGGGATTGCCGGTGAAGGGTTTGTATGAGGAGTTGATGAAGTTTTAATTGCTCGTTTTTTTGCCACGGAGGCGCGAAGACACGGAGTTTGAAAATCTTTGATGTGACAAATTGCCACCGCAAGGTTACTCGTGAGTAATCTCATACCCTATCTTTTTCATAGGCACCGGCTCCTGATGTTTCTCCAGGAATTTATCAAGATGCTGAAATATCAGATCAATGTTTTTGGAATTATCTTCCGTTTGGTTACGAAGATCTTCAATGGCCAAGCGCAATTCGGTGTTATCAAATAACATTTGTCTGATCTTTGTAAATATTCTCATGATCTGAATATTTACCTGAATAGCTCTTTTACTATTTAAAACACTCGAAAGCATAAGAACGCCGTGCTCGGTGAATACGTAAGGTAATTTTCTAACTCCACCCTTTCCTTGCTTTGATGTCGCAAATTGCGACATCAAAGCAATATATTCATTTTCAGCAAGTTGAAATGTAAAATCTTCAGGAAATCGTTCTAAATTACGCTTAACCTGCTCATTTAAACGCCTCGTTTCAACTTGGTACAATTCAGCTAAATCACTGTCCAACATAACCTTATGACCTCTCACAAGGTATATTTTATTCATTACCAATTCATCAGGTAATCCAATTTCATTCTCTTTCATACTTTAATTTAAAGTACAAAACTAATTCACGAAACCCCGATTGATTGCTACGATCTGTAGCATTTTATAAAATTACTTCTTCCTCTCACCTATCTGCTGTCTCCACATAGCATAATACAAACCTTTTTCTTCTAATAATTTTTCATGCTTGCCCTGCTCAATTATTTTACCATGCTCTAAAACAATTATTTTGTCGGCGTGCATAATGGTAGATAAACGATGAGCAATTAGAACAGTAATTTGTTCTTTGTTGGCCGATAATTCCTTTATGGTAGTTGTGATCTCTTGTTCGGTTAAGGAATCTAAAGCAGAAGTTGCTTCATCAAAGATCAATAATTTTGGATCGCGCAATAAAGCACGAGCAATAGATAGACGTTGTTTTTCGCCACCGCTTACTTTTATTCCTCCTTCACCAATGGTGGTATCCAAACCTTTATCGGCGCGACGTAATAAATTTTGACAAGCCGCTTTTTGCAATGCTGTATTTATTTCTGCATCGGTAGCATTTGGTTTTACAAATAATAAATTATCACGAATAGTGCCGCTAAACAATTGTGGATCTTGCGTAACAAAACCTAATTGCCTGCGCAATTCATTCATGTCCACCTGTTTTGAACTGATCTTATTATAAAACAATTCTCCTTCTACGGGTTGATATAAACCAACTAATAATTTTACCAACGTTGTTTTTCCACTTCCGCTTGGTCCAACAAATGCAACTGTTTCTCCCTTTTCAATAACAAATGAGATATTATTTACCGCATGCTCCGCTGCACTTTGATGCTTAAATGAAACTCCACTGAATTTTAACTCGCTAATATTTCCCAAAACCGATGGTTTATCCGGAATCACTTCACTCTTTGAATTCATCAACTTCTCATAATTCTCCATACTTACTTTTGTTTCGTTGTAAACAGAAATAAGATTTCCTAATTCTTGTAATGGATTAAAAATAAAAAAGGAGAAGAACATCAAGGTAATAAGGTCACCAACTTTTATATCGTTCTTAAAAACCAAACCATATAACAAAAACACAACGGTTGTTCTTACCAAATGCACCGTTGTTCCTTGAATAAAACTTAAGCTTCTTACAAAACGCACTTTCTTTAATTCCAATCCAAGGATTTTTAATGTAGTTGATTTCAAGCGACGTTCTTCCTGCTCTACTAATCCTAAACTCTTTACCAATTCAATGTTTCGTAACGATTCGGTTGTTGCGCCCGCCAATTGAGTGGTTTCGGTTAAGATCTCCTTTGATACTTTTTTTATTTTCTTTCCTAAATATGAACTTACAAAACCAATAATAGGAACAGTGCCTAAAAATAAAAGACTGATCCATTTATTGCTACTAATGTTCACTGTATAAATGGTTACAAACACCAAACCAATAATAGATTGAAATACCAAGCTAATGAACATGTTCACAAAACGCTCGGTATCACTTTTTAGTTTTTGTAATTTCCCTAAAGTTTCTCCGCTGCGCTGATCCTCAAAATCCTGATAAGGTAAACTCAATGTTTTTTTAATGCCGTCGGTGTACATTTGCGCACCGGTGCGTTGAATAACAATATTGGTAAAGTAATCCTGAAAGTTCTTTGCGATCCTGCTCAGCATGGCAGCGCCAATAGATAAACCTAACCAAAACAAAATATTGTTTGTAAAATCCGAGAATGAAGCGCCTGTTTTCCAAAAATGCAAACTCTCATCCACCTCATGTGGTGCCGCAAATTTATTGATGAGTTTACCGGTAATAATAGAATCGCACAACGAAAAACATTGGTTGATGGATGCCAAAACTAACGCAAGAAAAAGTAATGATTTATGCTGTTTTAAATAGTGGTAAAAGATCTTCATAAGGCACCGCTAAATTACGGAAAGCAGCGCTGAGGGATAGACTTTAATTATCAACAGACCTAAAAATCCCCTCTCTCAACAAGCGCTATCGCCTTTTCTATCATGATATCTTCAGTAGCAGCTTCGTATTCGGCCTTCATATCATTACCAAATAAACGAGCAACGGCTTGCCACATGGCGGCCTGAAAGGATCCGCGGAGTTCTTTTACAATGGCATAAGTGGTTTTTCCTGTTTCGCGATTAATGAGCTTCATTAAAACTCTACCTTGAGAAACAGATAATCCTTTTAATTCATCTTCAAATTCGTGGCGAAGATCTTTTTCGCAAACGCGCAAAAATGCTTTGCGTTTATCTTCATCATCAATTTTTGCTAATAAAATATCGTATTGTTTTAATTTCGCAGAAGCTAAAATGGCATAAGGATAAACTTTTTTTACATTGTACTTTACGCGTGTCCATTGCTCGTACATGCGTTTGGTTTTAAAAACCATATTGGTTGTAACACCAACTTCATCCAAATAAAACACAGGTACTGTATCATTGTTTTCAATAACAGCGTAACAACGAACGCCTCTTTGCTCACTTTGATCGGTTTGTGAACTTACATAGTTTGGAATAAAAAGCAGAGAGAATAAGCTTAAAAAGGAAACTTTATATGTTACAGCTTTTAGCATGTGTGTTCCTATTTATATTATTGTACGTAAAAGGTAACCATAAGTTACACCAAAAAAATGAAGAGTTTTTAACGGTTTTGCTTCCATTTACTTTTTTTAACAGGACCGTCTGTTAAAACCGCCTGTTTAGGCTTGGCCTGGTCAAAAATAAGGTTGGCCGCCATGGCCGCTATATCCGAGTGAACGGTATTGCCTTTCAGCATCTCAGGTTTAAAGTATTTACCAATAAAACCGGTATCAAATTTTCCACTCACAAAAGCCTCGTGCTTTAAAACGAATTTGCAAAAATCGAGGGTTGTTTCCACACCAATTATTTTATAATCGTCAATAGCCCTGATCATTTTTTCAATAGCCTCTGATCTATCTTTTCCATGAACAATTAATTTTGAGATCATGGGATCGTAATAAATAGGTATATCCATTCCTTCTTCAAAACCATCATCAACTCGTACACCTACTCCACTTGGTTTTACATACACATTTAATCGTCCAATGTCAGGTAAAAAATTATTCATCGGGTCTTCGGCACAAACGCGTACCTCTAATGCATGTCCGTTTATTTTTAGGTCCTCTTGCTTATAACTCAACTTTTCGCCACGCGCTACTTTTATTTGTTCTTTTACAAGATCCAATCCAGTTATCAATTCACTCACCGGATGCTCCACTTGCAAACGTGTATTCATTTCCAGAAAATAAAAATTCAATTTATCATCCACTAAAAATTCTACTGTTCCTGCACCGCTATAATTACAAGCTTTAGCAACATCTACCGCACATTTTCCCATGGCGGCGCGCAACTCGGGAGTTAATACACTGCTTGGCGCTTCTTCTACTAATTTTTGATGGCGACGTTGAATACTGCACTCACGCTCGAATAAATAAACACAATTACCATGGTTATCGGCTATCAATTGAATTTCAATATGGCGCGGACCGGTTGCATATTTCTCAATAAAAACAGCACCATTACCAAAAGCCGAAATAGCTTCGCTAATGGCCATTT
>CAYYUS010000144.1:0-2366 GCA_964474925.1 uncultured Akkermansia sp.
ATTTTAGGTTCTTTTCACAATAAATTTGCTACGAAATAACCAATTCCCATCCGTAAGCCATACAATGTAAAGGCCATCATTAAGGTCGTTGATATTTACTTCGCTTTGATCTTGATTAATATCCAATAACAAAGGCCTTACAACCTTTCCAAATTGATTAAAAATAAAACCTTCCACTTGTGCTCCAACATAATTGTAAAATCGTAAACGAATAAACTCCTGATTGAAAACAGGATTTGGAAATACTAAAATATTGGGTTTTGGTGTTTGCTGCCCAACGTAAATGCGAAAAGGTGGAGAGGTTTCGTAACCGGGAATAGAAATTTTGTAGTAATTCATCATTTCAATACCCGGTGAGCCATGTGTAAAATTAAAAGACTCTTCGGTACTTGTATTGCCACAAACGCCGGAGTAATTATAGATCTGTAAATAGTTAAGTGAATCGGTGCAGTGAAGAATTTCGTAACCGGGACAAGCCTGCCCGGCAGTTAATGTAAAACGAACAAGCACTTGACTATTTGTTCCTTGATTTTGACTATTTACCAAACTTACGTTCACATTTTTTATGCGCTGAGAAAAAGTGCTCAAACATCCAAGAATAAAAATATATGTGAAAAGACTCTTCATTCTTCTTGTATCCAAACGTAATTAGCACCCAAATTATTGTACACAACTAATACATAAGTTCCCTTCGGAAGCTTTAATTTTTCAAAATCAACGGTAATGCTTCGTGCGGCCGTTTTAATAGGGATTTGTGGACTTACCATTAGCTCAAAAGTAGGGTCGGTTGCCTTGTAAAGATAAGCGGAATAAGGGCCTGGATTTTGATTAAAATTAATTTGTGTTTTAGTTGAATACACATGTGTGATCGTTTTATCCAGAACTATTTTTTCGGTGAACATGGAATTTTTTAAAATGGCATCGTTGATAGATGTAGCATGAACAATTAATTTTTTCTTTGTATCGGTTTGCATCCAAATGGGATAAATACTTCCATTATTTATCACCAGCGAAAAATATTTGTCTAGGTAAGAATTATTTTTCCATTCAAACGCAGCTTCATTTAATTTATGTTCGATGAATGTTGTGCCGTTATCTCTGCTTACCGCTAAATAAATGTCGGTTAAATTTCCCTTGGCAAAATTGCGTTGGTTACAATACATAAAATACAAATAGCCCGTGGCATGATCAATAGCAAATCGTGGCATGAATTGCTGTTTGTGATTTGGGTAATAGGTAACAAGAATTCTATCGAGCCATGTATTTCCGCCATCATCGCTGTAAGTTAAATACACGTCGTTATTTTTTATTCCGTTTTTTGCATCGCTCCAGCAAACGTAAATGCGGTTCATGCTTTTATTGCAAACGGTATAAGCGAACTGATTCACTTTAGAAAATGGATTTGTTTTGTTTTTCGGTATGCTATCTATGAGTATGTCGTTTGGCAACCATGTTTTCCCTCCGTCGCTCGATCTGGTAAAATATAACGCGTTGTTCTTGATGAAGGACTTATATAATTTTCCATCGGCCCCAGAGGCCATGTTGGGAGTTTGAGGTCTTTTGCTGAGGCTATCCAACACGTGATAAATTAGGCCTTCATTCTTTTTGTCTTGTATGCTGTTACCCAGTGTTTTAATATCAGGCCCTGAAATAACTGTAAAAGTGTTGATCTGAGCGAGATTTAGGTCAACGCAAAAATAAAGAGTGATTATGCCAAAATATTGTTTGAACATGCTTTTATAACACCAATTAAAAACATAAATTTACGACTTAATTTTAAGGATCATGGAAAGAAGTATTATCACTGATTATATTGGCAGCAACAAAGAAAGAATGTTAAATGAGCTGCTTGAGCTTTTAAGAATTCCATCGGTGAGTGCCGATACTAAATATAAGGATGATGTACTAAGAACAGCCGAAGCGGTAAAGAATAGGCTAAAGGAAGCGGGCGCTGATAACGTAGAGATATGCCAAACAAAAGGCTATCCTGTTGTTTACGGCGAAAAAATAATTGATAAAAATAAACCAACTGTAATTGTTTACGGACATTATGATGTTCAGCCTGCCGATCCATTAGAATTATGGGATTCGCCGCCATTTGAGCCGGTGATCAAAAAAACAGCCATACATCCTGATGGTGCAATTTTTGCGCGTGGATCATGTGATGATAAAGGGCAAATGTACATGCACGTAAAAGCGTTTGAGATCATGATGAGAACAAACACACTTCCGTGTAATGTAAAATTCATGATCGAAGGTGAAGAGGAAGTTGGTTCGGCAAATTTAGGCGCATGGATCGTTGCCAATAAAGCAAAATTAAGAGGAGATGTTATTCTCATTTCTGATACATCGCTAATAGCAAATGA
>CAYYUS010000144.1:2376-6624 GCA_964474925.1 uncultured Akkermansia sp.
ATGATACACCAAGTATTGATACAGGCCTAAGAGGCTTGGCATACATGGAAGTAGAAGTTGTTGCGGCAAATCGCGATCTTCATAGCGGAGTTTATGGTGGTGCAGTTGCAAATCCAATAAATGTATTGTGCAAGATGATCGCATCATGCCACGATGAAAATAAACACATTACCATTCCTAATTTTTACGATGATGTTCTTGAATTAACTGCAGCGCAACGTAAAGAGATGGAGAAAGCGCCATTTAATTTGGAGAATTATAAAAAGGATCTTGCAATTGACGATGTGTATGGCGAAACCGGTTATTCAACCATCGAGCGTTCGGGTATTCGTCCAACTTTAGATGTAAACGGAATTTGGGGAGGCTATACCGGCGAAGGTGCAAAAACTGTTCTACCTAGTAAAGCATTTGCAAAAATAAGTATGCGTTTGGTTCCAAATCAAAGTTCAGAAAAGATCAGCGCAATTTTTCAGAAGTATTTTGAAAGTGTTGCACCAAAGGGTGTAAAAATAAAAGTAAAGCCACACCATGGTGGAGAGCCTGTGGTTGTAAACATGGATAGCGCTGCTTACACAGCAGCTAGTAGAGCTATGGAAGAAACATACGGAAAAAAACCTGTGCCAACGCGCGGTGGTGGAAGTATTCCTATTGTAGCTTTATTTAAACAAGAATTAGGATTGGATAGTATTTTAATGGGATTTGGTTTGGATAGCGATGCGCTTCATTCGCCAAATGAGCATTATGGTTTATTCAATTATTATAAAGGCATCGAAACTATTCCATTGTTCTACAAACATTATTCGCAATTATATAATGCCAAATGAGTTTAAGTAGTTGGATAGGATCGGCGGGAGTTACTATTTTATTGATCGCCTTTGTTCTCAATCTCTTAAAAAAATTACCTTCTAACTCGAGTGCGTATTTATTAATGAACATCATTGGCGCACTTTTAGCGGGCATCTCAAGTTACATGATAGAGTTTTGGCCTTTTGTGATCTTAGAATCTGTTTGGGTAATTGCATCATTAGTTCCACTTCTTAAAAAAACCACATGAGGAAGATCATTTATTTTTTAGTTGCCATTTTTATTTTTGTATCGTGCAAAGATTTTAAAGAAGCACAATGCACCGGGGTTACAGGATTTAAAATAAATAAAGTTGATATGAATGGTATTGACGCAGATATTATTTTGGGAATAAAAAATCCGAACTCTATTGGCTTTTCAATTTACCCAAGTGAATTTGATGTAAAACTTGCAGGCATTGGATTAGGAAAAGCAAAGCTTAAAAAGCGTGTGCATATTGACGCGAACACTGAAAAGAATTACACTTTTAATTTGAAGAGCAGTTTCAAAGACATGAACATGATGGATGTAATGAAACTGGTTAATTCAGGAGGATCAGGAATGATACAAGTAAAAGGAGACCTTAAAGCAGGAAAATTTTATTTAAAGAAAAAACTTCCTGTTGATGAGAAACACTCTCTTCGCTAAGAATTACTTTCCTTTTCCGCCTTTATCGGCAGCAACTTCTGCAGCAGCCATTGTTTCAAGATCACGATCAAAGAAATACAATCCGCCTTTATCGTCACCTATCAATTTCAATTTATCTACGATCTGACGAGCCAAAGCTTCTTCTTCAATTTGTTCGCTTACATACCACTGCAAAAAATTATGTGTTGTATAATCTTTTTCTTTTAAAGTGATCTCAACCAAACCATTGATCTCTTCGGTTACTTTCATTTCGTGTTTCAATACTTCTTCAAATACTGATTTTACCGATTTAAATGTAACAGGCGGTTGTTTTAAAGCCGGAACCACACCGTGGCCACCACGCTCGTTAACGAACTTAAGGAGTTTAAGCATATGCATACGCTCTTCATCGGCATGTCCGAAAAGAAAAGCAGAGATGCCATTTAAGCCTTGTGTTTCGGCCCAACTGGCCATTGCCAAATAATATTGTGATGATGAAGCTTCTAATAGAATTTGCTTATTTAAAGCATTGCTAACTTTTGATGATAACATAGTGTTTAATTTTATACAAATGTACTAAAATAAATAAGGGGCGATCAACGTCGCCCCTTAAATAATTTCTTAAAAAAACCTATTATTTTAGTAAGGTTACATGGCCCGTTTTGGTATGTTTCTTACCATCAAGGGTTGTAAAGTTAACTTTGTAAACATAAGTATCTTCTTTAGAAAGAACGCCTTTAAACGTACCATCCCATCCTTTAGCTATATCAGTTGTGGTGTATAATTTTGCACCCCAACGATCAAATATCGAGATCTCAATTTTATTGAATCCTGTACCATAAACGGTGAATAGATCATTCTTGCCATCTTCATTTGGCGTAAAGATATTTGGAATGTACATATTGTAGTTGGCAGTAACCTCAACGCAAACATCGTCGGTGGATTTACATCCAAAATCGTTAACAGCTTGGATCTGGTAACAACCACTTGTTTTAGGTAAGATCTGAGAGTTAGGACAAACAGCGCATACGATGTCTTGACCAAATATCCACGTTAAAGTTCCGGTACCTTTTGCATCTAGATACATTGGGTCATCAAGGTTAAATATAAGATCCGGACCGGCTGTAACTGTTGGGTTTGGATTTACTTTTACCTGAACAGTTGCAACTTCGCCACAATCACTGGCATTTGAAACAGTAACGGTATAGGTTGTTGTAAACTTAGGATTAGCGTAAACTGTTGATTTATCGGTAACGTTAAGTCCTGTTGGAGGGATCCATTGGTATGTATCACTTCCGCTGGCAGTTAATTTTACGCTTTCTCCTTCGCAAATAGTAACATTGCCACTAATGCTAGGGATGATCTTAGCAACAACTTGGATCTCTATTTCTTTAGTGATATTACACGTTTTTGTTCCAATAGTATTAAAGGCCATTACAGTGTAGTTAGTTGTTACTTGAGGATTAACCGATGCTGTATTTGGATTTAATTGATTAATACTTAGCGTTGGTGTCCAAATAAAATATTGCGAACCGGAAGCAAAAATAGTTGTGCTATTGCCTTCACAGATCTTATTATTGGTTGTTGCCAAATTTAATTCAGCACGTGGCACAACGGTAATTGGAACTACTGCAGTTCCTGTACAAGCACCGTTTTGCCCTACCAAATTATAAGTTGTAGAAACAATGGGCGATACAGAAATAAAATTAGTAGTTGAACTTCCAATGATACCAGCTATTGGTGTCCATTGATAATTTGAAGCACCGTTTGCGTTGATGGTTGCAACTTCGCCACTACAAATAATAGATTTACTAGCCATTGCTTGTAATGTTGGTAAAGGAATAACAGATACCTCTCGTGTGGCAAGAGCTGTACAAGTATTTACTTCTCCAACAACTGTGTATTGTTGAATTGATAATGGATTTACAACAACAGAGTTCATGAATGTATTACTAATAGCGCTATTAGGATACCACGAATAAGTAGTTGCGCCGATAGCATTCATTACTAAACTAGAACCATAACAAATGGTTGCTGTTCCAGAGCCGATCAACACGGTAGGGTTTGCAACAACAGTTGCAGTTATGTAGTGGAAATCGCTCGTACAACCTAAAGCGCTACCAACAACTGTGTATGTTGTATTTGCAGTAGGACTTGCAACTACCAATGAACCTGTAGTTGTATTTAATGTTACACCCGATGCCCAAACATAAGTTGATGCACCACTTACACTTATTGGAGTTGATTTTCCAAAGCACAAAGTTGGTTGGGCCGGAGCAAACACCAATACAGGATTAGGAATAACCGTAATATTATGAACTGCTTGTGCCGTACAACCCAAAGCGCCTGTAATTGTTACAGTAACGTTACCAACAATAGGAACAGGAGTTACCGGAGCAGTTGTAATGAAGTTAGATCCTGTGCTGGTTGGAGGAAAGAATCCTGCTGCATTGGTCCACGTATATGTATTTCCACCCATGGCTTGTAAAGCAACCGTGTTAGTAGATCCGTTAAAGTTTTGCGAACATACTGTATTATTACCAAGCGTAGTTGGTAAAGGTATATTTGCAACACTAGCCGAAGAAATTGCTGTATTTGTACAGCCGTTAGCTCCGGTAACAGTTACCGTATAATTTCCGGCATTTGGTACTTGGGCATTATTAAGAGTAGGGTTTTGCACTGCTGAAACAAACGCAACAGGTCCGTTCCACGCATAGGCAGTTCCACCATTTGCTGTAAATAATAAAGGACTTCCTGCACACGCAGTTGGATTATTAA
>CAYYUS010000145.1:0-6619 GCA_964474925.1 uncultured Akkermansia sp.
TAAATGCGAAGTAATAGATAAGATCAATGTAGAGAATTATAGCCCTGAAGTAATTAAAGGCATTAAGACCTATTTGGATAAATTAAAGGCTTACTATATCAACGTAGAAAATACGGCAAGGAATAAATACGATGAAACCGCTTTAAAAATGCAGAAAACGGATGAGGAACGTAAAGCATTTGTGAAGTTGAGAGAAGATTATGAGAACGTTGCCTTGGCTAATATGGTTAAAAATGCCAATGATATAAGCGGAGAGAAGAGTTTAGAAACAGATGGCAAGTTGATCCAGCAAAGCGATCCTGTGTTCTTAGATCCAACAGATAAGCTTGGTAGAGCGCAATTTTTTGCACCACGTAAGAATTTGTTTGGTAATTTAATTCCAACGTTCTGGTTCAATATTGGAGTTATTTGGACAATGAGCTTAGTGCTTATGATCACCCTATACTTTGACGTATTTAAAAAGGTATTGGATTTCTTAGGGAATATTCAGTTCAAGAAGAAATCTTAATATTGAAATGATAAGAAATTGAAAAGGCCGAATGGAAGTTCGGTCTTTTTTATTGATGAATGCGGGGGTTATTTACGAAACAGTCTTCAGCGGCTTTGCCTCAAACTTCTTAGCCATATAATGCAGACCAACACTTTCTTTTCTTTTCATGGCATGTTTAATGATGAGGTAGCTCACGCAAATAATGTTGCGGAGTTCGCCAAGCTCTTGCGAGATGATTGTTTTATCATAAAGTGCTTCGTTCTCTTTGTATAGGATCTCTAAACGGTCAAAAGCGCGCTTTAAACGTAATTCGCTGCGCACAATACCTACGTAATTACTCATGATCTGTTGTACTTCCTTTTTTGATTGGGTAATTAGTATCATCTCTTCAGGATGCTCTGTTCCTTCGGCATTCCAGTTTGGGATATTTTCTTTTAGAGACATTTTTTCAATAGCATTTACCGAATGTTCAAATGCGCGATGAGAAAAAACTAACGCTTCTAAAAGCGAATTACTCGCTAAACGATTGGCGCCATGCAAGCCACTGCAAGCGCATTCACCAATAGCATATAATTGTTCAATGGTAGATCTTCCAAATTCGTCAATGATAATTCCTCCACATAAGTAATGCTGCGCAGGCACAACCGGTATCATTTTAATAAAGGGATCGATCCCTAAGTTGATGCACTTATTATAAATATTCGGAAAATGTTCAATGAATCCTTTTCTATCTAAATGTCGGCAATCTAAATACACAAAATCTTCTCCGCGAATTTTCATTTCATTATCAATAGCGCGTGCTACAATATCGCGAGGCGCTAATGAACCACGAGAATCATAACGCCCCATAAATTCCTCTCCATTTTGATTTTTTAATACGGCACCAAAACCACGCATGGCTTCGGTAATTAAAAAGCTTGGATGTTCATCTGGTTTGTAAAGCGAGGTAGGGTGGAATTGAACAAACTCCATGTCTTTTACATGACCTTTTGCGCGATACACCATCGCAATTCCATCTCCTGTAGCAATTGTTGGATTGGTTGTAGTTGCATACACATTTCCAGCGCCACCCGTTGCCATGATGGTTATTTTTGAAAGTACGGTATCAATATGTCCGTTGCGGGTATTTAAAATATAAGCACCATAACACGTAATGCCGGTTGTTTTTGAAGTTACTCGCTCTACTTTATTAGGTTGTGTTATAATATCGATGGCATAATAGTGATCGTAAACTTTGATGTTTGGATCTTTATTTATTTTATTTAAAAGCGCGCGCTCAATTTCATATCCTGTAATATCCTTATAGTGTAAAATACGATTCTCCGAATGTCCACCTTCTTTTGCAAGATCGTATTCGCCTTTTTGATTTTTATCAAATTGAGTTCCTAGTTCAATTAATTCTTGTACGCGAGCAGTGCCTTCGGTTACTACCATTCTCACGATCTTTTCGTCGCACAAACCGGCACCGGCTATCAATGTATCTTGCACATGTTTTTCTACACTGTCTCCATCATGCCAAACGGCCGCAATTCCTCCTTGAGCATACTTGGTATTGCTTTCGTCCTGATTGCTTTTGGTAATAAGGATCACTTTGCCCTTTTGAGCGGCTTTTAAAGCAAAGCTCAAGCCGGCAATACCCGAACCAATAACAAGGAAATCTGTTTTTATTTGCATGAATCTAAAACTTTAAACAAATTTAATCAAAATATCCCTTTTTGCTTCGTATTTTTGTAGTGTTAAATACCATGGAAATTCACGAGATCCCCTATATTGTATACGCCGAGGAGACCCCAAATCCTGGCAGTCTTAAATTTGTGGCTAATAAACTGCTTTTAGTAAGTGGGGCAACGGCCGAATATCAATCGGCAGCCGAAACTAAAGATGCACCTATTGCTCAAGCCTTATTTAATTTTCCTTTTGTAAAACGTGTTTTTATTGCATCGAATTTTATTTCGATCGCAAAAACAGATGCTGTAGAGTGGGAGGAAATAAGAGATGAGCTTCGCGTTTTCATTACTGATTACTTGAACAAAGGAAATGCAGTGATAAATAAATTACCGCAAAAAGAAGTTGCAAAAGATAATACCTTCCAAGAAACGGTGAGTGTAAACACACAACACGTTGCACCAACAAATGATATTGAGAATAAGATCATTGAAGTGTTAGAACAATATATTCGTCCCGCTGTTGAACAGGATGGAGGACTTATCACATTCAAAGAATTAAAAGACGGCATTGTTACCGTTCAAATGCGCGGGAGTTGTAGTGGTTGCCCAAGTAGCACTATGACTTTAAAAGCGGGCATTGAAGCTTTATTAAAGCGTTTACTTCCAAATGATGTGAAGGAAGTTGTAAGTGAGGCCTTATAGAGCTTCTCCATGACCTCTGTGCAAAAACTCTGTGTTCTCTTTGGTTTCTGCCTCTAAACATTCCAAATAAAATGTTATTTTTATAGCATTAAGATCAATTCAAAATACCTCTATCAAATTCTTGGGCCTTTAGTGGCTGTTATTTTTTGGCTATTCATTGATCTGGACCCCAAAAATCCAAACATAAGTTTAATGGCGGGTATTGCGCTTTGGATGGCCATTTGGTGGGTTACCGAAGCTGTAAGTTTGGCGGTTACTGCAATTGTGCCGGTTTTAATGTTGCCTGTTTTAGGTATTGCCGAAGTTAAAGAAGTAGCACAGCAATATACCGATAGCATCATCTTTTTATTTTTTGGCGGATTTATGTTAGCCTTTGCTATTGAAAAATGGAATTTACATAAACGCATCGCTTTAAAAATATTATCCATTGTTGGAAAAAGCCCGCGAACAGTTTTGTTAGGAACGATGATCTCCACTTTTTTAATTAGTAATTGGATAAGTAATACAGCCACAACCGTGATGTTATTTAGTGCTGTATTAGCGCTTATTCATGAAACAAAACAATATTTAAAGCACGATAAAGAAAAATTCGCTGCGGCCATGTTGTTAGGTTTAGCTTTTTCGGCAACTATTGGTGGAATGGCCACGCCTGTGGGAACTCCGCCGAATATGTATTTCTTTAAAGTATTTCGCGAAACATATGCGCAGGACTATGATTTTAATTTTTTAAAATGGAGCATGATCGGTTATCCTATTGCAGTTACATTTTTAATTGTGTGCTATATGGTGTTGAGTAAATATTTCATGAAGCATTTGAATTCATTTGAGATCGGCAGAGAATATTTTCGCGAGCAGTATAAAAAATTGGGTAAAATGGGTCCGGAGGAAAAATGGGTGTTCGGTATTTTTATTTCGTGTATTTTGTTATGGTTCTCGAGAGCGGATATAGATCTGGGTGCATTCAAGATCCACGGTTGGGCCAATTTATTTAAGGTTCCAAAATTTGTGGATGATTCGTTTGTTGCATTGGCCGCTGCCATGTTGTTGTTTCTTATTCCTAGTAAAACAGACAAAGGCAATGCGCTATTGGTATGGGAAGATGCAAAAAAGATCCGTTATGATATTATTTTAATGTTTGGATCAGGCTTTGCTTTAGCTTATGGCTTTGAAGTTACAGGATTGAGTAATTGGTTAGCTAGTCAATTAATGGTTTTAAAAGGCGTACCGATCATATTTATTATTTTAGGTATTTGTTGTATTGTAACCATTATAAGCGAATTTGCGAGTAATATTGCCAGCATCCAATTGGCTATTCCGGTTATGATGGCCTTGCAAAAGAACATTGATGTTTCGCCTTTATTATTAATGATCCCGGCTACATTTGCGTCTTCCATCGGTTTTATGCTGCCAGTAGCCACAGCAGCCAATACCATTGTATTTGGAACTAAAATGATCCATACAAAAGATATGTTTAAAGTTGGTTTGATATTAGATATTTTAGGAATTTTAATCATAACTTTGATGTGTTATTTGTATTTAGCATAATATGATCGTAGCAAAACAAATTCATAAATCGTACGGCTCTCTTGAAATATTAAAGGGAGTTGATCTTCATATTAATTCAGGTGAAGTTGTTTCTATTGTTGGTTCTTCGGGAGCAGGTAAAACTACTTTGCTTACAATTTTGGGTACTTTAGATCGTCCTGATTCAGGACAGGTTTTAATTAATGGACAAAATGTTGTTGAGCTTAACGACAAAAAATTAGCAGCTTTTAGAAACGAGAACATAGGTTTTGTGTTTCAATTCCATCATTTGCTTCCTGAATTCACAGCCTTGGAAAATATTTGTATCCCTGCTTTTATTGCAAAAAAGTCAAAGAAAGAAGCGGAAGCAAGAGCTTTGGAATTATTAGAGTTGTTTAATTTGAAGGATCGCGCTACGCATAAACCTTCGGAGTTGAGTGGGGGAGAGCAACAACGTGTAGCGGTTGCACGCGCTTTGATAAACAACCCAAAAGTTATTTTTGCCGATGAACCAAGTGGGAACTTAGATAGTAAGAATGCAGATGAATTACATCAATTATTCTTTAAGCTTCGCGACGAGTTAAAGCAAACCTTTGTTATTGTTACTCACAATAATGAACTGGCTAAAATGGCTGATCGTACTTTGGTGATGAAGGATGGAAGGATCTCGATCTAATTTCTTTTAACCACAAAGAACACTAAGAATAACGATGGACACGATGAAGCTTCGAGATCTTCGTGAAGAACTTCGTTGCCTTCGTGGTTTCTGCCTCCTATACGATGAGTTCACCTTGTTGCATCTCGTAAAGCATTTTGAATTTGCTTTCAGTAGAGAGCAACTCTTTTAAATTACCTTGTTCTATTACTTCGCCTTTTTCCATCACAATGATCTTATCTGCATTTTTAATAGTAGATAAGCGGTGAGCAATAATAATGGAAGTTCTTCCCTGCGTAAGAATATCGGTTGCCTTTTGCAAAAGCTGTTCGGTTGGTGTGTCAATTGAAGCGGTGGCTTCATCCAACACAAATATTTCGGGATTATAAACGTAAGCTCTAATAAATGCAATTAATTGTCTTTGTCCGGCCGATAAACTAATTCCTCTTTCTCTTACTTCATAATCAAACCCACCCGGTAAACTCATAATAAAATCATACAAGCCAATTTGTTTGGTAGCTTTTATTACATCTTCTTTATTAATGGAGGGATTGTGAAGCGTGATATTATTATAAATGCTATCGTTAAATAAAAACACATCCTGCAAAACAACGCCGGTATTCTTTCTTAAAGAGGCCAATGAATAGTCTTCGATCCCTTTTCCATCAATAGAAATACTTCCTTTATTATACTCATAAAACCTACTCAATAAGTTAATGATCGTAGATTTTCCTGAACCCGTTGCTCCTACAAATGCAATGCGCTCACCTTTTTTGATCTCGAGGTTGATGTTCTTTAATACATAATTCTCGTTCACATAAGCAAACCAAAGATCTTTGAATAGGATCTTATCGTTTATTTTTGAAAATTCTGTTTTGCCATTATCCGCAATAATTTCATTTGTATCCAATACTTTAAACACCCTATCAGCCGCCACAATTCCCATTTGCAAAGTATTTAAACGATCAGCCAGCATACGAATCGGTCTGAACATCATATTGGTTAACATTACAAAAAAAGTAAGGTCACCTAATGTAACATGAAATGTAGAAGATTTTACACCCGCATACCAAATTACCAAGGCAATAGCCACCGAAGAAAGGATCTCAACCACAGGAAAGAAAATGGAATAGTAGAATATAGAACGGATATTGGCATTACGATGTTGTTGATTGATCACTTTGAATTTATCATGCTCATCTTTTTCTTTATTGAACAACTGAATAATGCGCATCCCTGTAATATGTTCCTGCGTAAATGTATTTAAATTGGAAACTGCATTACGTACTTCATTAAAGGTTTTCTTTACTCCATTTTTAAATAAAGCTGTTGCAATAAATAAAAGAGGAATGGTTGTAAAAACTAAAAGCGCTAATACCCAATTTTTCCAGAACATCACACCGGCAAATACCAGAAGCATTACGAAATCGCCAGCTATAACTATAAATCCTTCCGAAAAAACATCGCTCAAACTTTCAATATCCGAAATAGCGCGCGTAACTAACATGCCAACCGGCGTATTGTCAAAATAGGTGTTCTTTAATTTTAAAATATGTCGGTAGATCTGATTCCTTAGATCTT
>CAYYUS010000146.1:0-6613 GCA_964474925.1 uncultured Akkermansia sp.
CTCAGAACGCCTCTCATAAGAATGGATATTCAGTACATTTTAACTCAGCAAATACTAATGCCCGTTTTATTGTTGATGAAATGGATATCTTCAAAATGAAAATCAAATACGAATATCCTTTTTAACCACGAAGGACACGAAAATAAGAGGCAAACACGAAGAGCACTAAGGGCACTAAGGGCTTCGTGTTCTTCGTGAAAAAACTTCGTGTTCTTCGTGGTTAAAGCCCTAGGCTCTTTTTAAAGTAATTCCAAATAGGATCATCCACAATGGGCCAAGCAGAAACCTTTAGTTTCTCATTTTTTATTGGCTGTTCAAACTCTAACATATAGCTATGAAGATGAATAAAACCTGCTTTATTGCTTCTATCAAAACCATATTTAAGATCGCCTTTAATTGGGCAACCAATAGCACTTAATTGAGCGCGGATCTGATGATGACGACCAGTATGAAGTTTTATTTTTAAAAGTGTGTAATTGTCAGAAGTAGCCAAGATCTCGTATTCTAATTTTGCTTCTTGTCCGTGCGCTACCGGTTTTGTATGTGCTTTAGAGGTATTATTCTTTTCGTTCTTTAAAATATAATGTACTAAAGTGTCTTTTTCTTTAGCCGGACGGTTTTTTACAACGGCCAAATAGTATTTTTCAATTTTCCCTTCGCGAAACACTTCATTTAAGCGCGATAAGCCCTTACTTGTTTTGGCGAGGATCACTAAGCCACTTACGGGCCTATCTAAACGATGTACGAGTCCGCAAAAAACATTTCCGGGTTTATTATCGCGGATCTTAATAAAGTTTTTTACTTTATCGGTTAGGGCAATATCACCGGTTTTATCTCCTTGTACAATTTCCGAAGGCAATTTATTTACGATCATGATGTGATTATCTTCGTAAGCAATTTGCTCGGGCCAAATACTGGTGGGGTTTACATTATAACTCATCGTATACCCGTTTTGGTGGTTTTCTTTTTCACTTTAAAAATAGCGTTGAATTTATACTCAATTCCTTTTGATGGAGCAGTTGCAGGCGAAAGTGCCAATGTTCCGTGGTTGTTTATCAAAAAATAAGCTTCAGTTCCAATAACATTATACAATTCTTTAGCCGTTTGTTTTACGCCGCCCACAGCATTGAACCAAATGGGCCAATCGTATTTTGGGTTTTGCGCCATGTATTCCGTGTATGAATTCAAACTATCATCCAAACACACACTCACAAAGTTCATTTTGTCTTTATACTTTTTTCTCAGGTCGGCTATTTTGGCCATTTCCTTTAGAGTTTCGTTATTTTTTGTAGAAAAGAAATTGAGATAGGTCCAACGTCCTTTTGCTTTTTCAAACGACTCTAAACCTCCAAATCGTCCACGCGCAAAGAACATAGGAGCGGGGAGACCGGGCTGCATTTTAAAAAAGTTCTTGAGCATATAATCGGTGAGCAATTTATGTTCTTCAATTTTTGTAGTGGTATTTATTTTAGATGTGATGGCTTCAATAGATTCGGTATTAAATTCAGGATTAAAATACATCTCCCATAAATTCCGAATGATCACTAATTCACGCAAGCTATCGTTCTTTAAAAATTGATCGCCACGGCAAAAATCATTTAATTCTTGCAAGCTGGCATCTTGATTAATGATCTTATACAGGTTAGTTCCTTTTTTAGAAGAGGCCATTGTATTGAGATAATTATTAAAACACTGAGCAAAAAAACTCATGTACTCAAAATTATGATACTGGATCTTTTTATTGGCGATGAAGGCATTGATCAACGCTTTTTCTCCGCGCGATAAGCTGGCGTTAATGCCCGCAATTTGGTAGGTATAATAATTAGTAAAGTAAGGATCTTTGATAGCGGCATACCGTTTATCGCAAAGGATCTTTAATGAATCTGCTCTTTTAAAAAGCATGTGATGCGTTAAGAACTGATTTCCTTTGGGTGTAAAAACATTGGTGTACAATTCTTCATAATCAAAAATAAGCATGTTCAATTCAGTGGTATCACCACCAATTAAACTCAAATTTACCGGAAGCTCAGCATTTTCGTAATATTTAAATTGCTCATCTATTTCCGGAAAAAGAATGCCATACACATAATCGGGTTTTACATATAACTTCCCAATATAATTATCAATTTGAACAAATACAGGTTGTGTATACGACGTGTGAAATTTCAATTCAAAATAGCCATCAGCCGCAACGGTATCAGTAGCTTCTTTCAATTTTAATTTGGTAACAAGATCCTGATAAGTAAAAACATCAATTCGCTTATTGATATGCGACTTATGCGCTTTGCCTTTAATGGTCACGTTTTGAGCCAATACTGTCCCCAAAAGTCCAATAAAAATTAACGCGTATGTGAGATGTTTTTTGATGGTTTTAAAGATAACGGAAAAATGCTTAAAGGTTACTTTTTATTTCTAGTTTCTGGTTCCTAGTTTCTGCGCCTAGCATAGGCACACAGAACTAGAAACCAGGAACTAGAAACCTTTTCTATGTTGAAGATATTCCTGTTCGCTGATCTCAACCGTAAAATCACCGGTTCTCTCAATTAGGTCGTTAATAAAAACAAATTCGGGGAATTGTGTGGCTTGTATATGATTTATGAGGGTTTTTGAACCAACGATCTGCAGCTCCTCAAACTCCCTAGTATTGATAATTTTATAAAAACGTTTGTTGCTTGTGTACTTACGGTAAATGGGAAAATGTATAACTTCAGGCTTTTGCATGCAAGCATTTTTAAATTTAATAGCGCACCATATTCATACGCACTACAAAGATAGTGTAGAAAACGTTTGCATTGTACTTCCGAGCAAAAGGGGTTCGGTTTTTTTGAAAGATCACTTTAAGCAAGTATTTACCAAAACCACTTGGTTGCCTGATATCCAGAGCGCTGAGGAATTTATTGAAGAATTAAGCGGTTTAAAGCAAGCCGATGAAATTGACTTGATAGCGTTTTTGTATGAGAGTTATTTAGCGTGTTTAAAGGGCGAGCCGGAGCCTTTTGATAAATTTAGTAAATGGGGACATTTAATGATCCAGGATTTTAATGAGATCGATCGTTATTTGGTAGATAGCAGACAGATCTATAATAATTTAACCGACATTAAAGAAATTGAGAATTGGAGTTTGGGTCAGGAAGATCTTACGAACACCCAGGTGAATTACCTCAATTTTATGGGAAGCATTGGGGATATTTACGTGCATTTTTCACAGGAGCTTTTAAAAAAGGGCATTGGATACCAAGGACTCATTTATAAAAAAGCATCAGAGAATTTTAAGGATCATCCTTCTTTAAATAAATATTCAAAGATCTTATTCTGTGGTTTTAATGCCTTGAATGCGGCGGAAACAAAAATCTACACCTGGTTACAAAGTTCGGGTAAGGCCGAAATGCTTTGGGATATTGATAATTATTACTACAAAGATAAAACTCAGGAAGCAGGATTATTTTTGCGAAGAAATTTGGAAGTGTTTGATGCCAAGCAAAATTCTTTTACGGCCGAGCATTACAAAACCGCCAAGGAAATTCATATCACCGCTGTAGCAGGGCAAATGGGCCAAGCGCAATTAGTGCACGATGAATTGATCAAGTTGATCAACAACGGTGTTAGTATGACCAAAGTAGCGGTTGTATTAGCCAATGAGCGCTTGTTGTGGCCGGTTTTAAAATTATTACCAAGAGAAGTAGAGCATGTGAATATTACCATGGAATATCCCATACGCTATACACAAGCTTATAGTTTTATTGATCTGTTGTTCAATATTCAGATCAATTTTCAAAATAAGGGCAGAAGTTCGGGTTCTGTTTATTTTAAAGAGTTTGTTGCCGTATTGCAGCATCCTTTCTTTGGTGTTTTGCTAAAAAGTTTGGATCAAAAATTTAATGTGAGTGCCATTATTGATCAGATAAACAAGGATAATTTTGTTTTTATTCATCAGAAGTATATTCAAGAGAAATTCAGAGACCTCCCAAAAATAATTTCCGAGATCTTTAAACCTTGGCCTTCGTCATTAGATGGAAATAATAGTTTGGTTTTAGTTATTGATCACATTCGCAATTATTATATCAAACTTTTTGAGACGAACATTATTCATTTGGAATTGGAATACATGGAAGTATTATTGCGTTCGTTCCATCGCATTAACGATGTACTTCAAAAATATCCAATGTATTATGCCGATGTTCGTTCGTATCGTCAATTGTATACTCAAACCGTTGGAGCGGCCACAGTTCCTTTTATTGGCGAGCCTTTAAAGGGTTTGCAAATAATGGGAGTTTTAGAAACTCGTACGTTGGATTTTGAATATTTGATCATGGTGGGAGTGAACGAAGGCGTTTTACCTTCGGGAAAAACAGTGAACTCATTTTTGCCAAACGACTTGAAACGTTTGTTTGGTTTACCATTGTATTACGAAAAGGATGCTATATACGCTTATCACTTTTACAGATTATTACAGCGCAGCAGTTTTGTTCATTTAATTTACGATAGCGAGACCGATGAATTTGGAAAGGGAGAAAAAAGCAGATTCATTTCGCAATTACAATTTGAGTTGAAACATTATCATCCTGATCATCAAATTACGGAAGGCGTTGCCGTTTCAGCTTCACCGGTGTATGTGGATGATGCAATAAGCATAGAAAAGAATGAGCAAACGATAGAGAAGATCCTTACTAAAGCAAGAAGCAGTGATGAGTTTGGAGGAATCTCTCCTTCGGCATTAAATACATTTAAAGAATGTTCCTTAAAATTTTATTATAGATATGGTGCGGGTTTAAAGGAAATAAAAGAAGTAGAGGAGAGCGCGGAAGCAAATACATTTGGATCGATATTGCATTTGGCTTTGGAAAATCTATACAAACCTTATATCAATAAAAATTTAGCCGAGGAAGACCTATTAAAAATGCTTTCAGAATCGGAAAAAGAAGTTGAAAAAGCGTTTAAAGAGTTTTTCAAGGATTCATCGCCTTTGCAAGGGAAAAATTATTTACAAATAGAGGTTTTAAAGGTTTACGTAAAACGTTTGATCGATCTTGATAAAGAAAACGTAAAGGCTTTAAAGAAGCAGAATAAATTTTTGAAGATCTTGTTTTTAGAAAGTCCTTGGAAAGCTCCATTGCAAGTAAACGTGAACAGCAAACAAGAAACGTTTTATGTTCAGGGAAAAATAGATCGCATTGATGATTTCGGTGGAAAAATTCGAGTGATCGATTATAAGAATTCAGTAAAAGATTCAGATAAATTTACCTTCACCAATTTTGAAACGGTTTTTGAAGATATTAATTACAATAAGCAGCTTCAGTTGTTTATTTACGTGTGGTTGGTGTATAAAAACAAACCTGAATATTTAAAACAGCTTCAACCGGGCATTATTCCCTTTAAGAAATTCTTAAAAAAACCAAAACAAATTGTTGGCACCGATAAGCAAGATCTGGAATTTAGCACAGAGCTAATGAGCGATATGGAGAACCATTTAAGCGCTTTTGTTGGCCGGATCGTTGATGTATCAGAGCCTTTTGGGCAAACGGAAGACCTTAAAATTTGTGAATTTTGTGATTATAGGGCGTTATGTAATAGATAACGCTGTTTTAAACACGGAGACACGGAGGCACAAAGACACGGTTTTATATTCTAAACGCATAATTTAAACACGGAGACAAGGAAACACCAAGGCACGGTTTAATCTAATGGCTCCGTAGGAGCCAACTATCATTAGAGAAATTATATAGGAATATTAGAACCCCGTAGGGGTGACCTATTTATTGGATAATTTTTAGATAAATAGGTCGCTCCTACGGAGCTCTGTTGTTTTCTTAATGGATTTTCTAGTAATAGTATGTCCCTACGGGACATAAACCGTGTCTTGGTGCCTCCGTGTTTAAAAACCGGATAATCAAACCGTGTCTTTGTGTCTTGGTGTCTCCGTGTTAAAAAACCGGATAGACAGTATGTGCCTTTGTGGCTATTTCTTTTTTTACTAAATTTATAGTTCAAAATTTTAACCATGGGATTATTTGATAAATTAAAGAATGAATTCATCGACATCATTGAATGGGTTGATAGTTCTAATAACACGATCGTTTGGAAATTTCCACGCTATCAAAACGAGATAAAAATGGGAGCGAAGCTAACCGTGCGCGAAAGCCAGGTAGCAGTTTTTATGAACGAAGGAAAAATTGCTGATGTATTTCAGCCGGGTATGTACACGCTGGAAACGCAGAACATGCCAATCATGTCGACTTTAAAAGGTTGGAAATATGGATTTAATAGTCCGTTCAAAGCCGATGTGTTTTTTATAAGCACAAAACAATTCATTGATCAAAAGTGGGGAACAAAAAATCCTATCACTTTAAGCGATCCACGTTTTGGTTTTATTGAAGTGCGTTCTTTTGGAAGTTTTGCTTTTCGTGTGAACGACGGAGCAAAATTCATTAAAGAAATTGCCGGAACAGATACTAATTTTTCTACAGAAGAAGTAACCGAGCAATTGCGTAGTTTAATTGTAACTAAATTCACCGACGCTGTTGGAGAAGGAAATATTCCTATTGAGAAATTCGCCGCTAACATGGATGAACTTTCGAAATTAGGACAAACAAAATTAAACGAAGATTTTTTAGAG
>CAYYUS010000147.1:0-6563 GCA_964474925.1 uncultured Akkermansia sp.
GGCATTGATCCTTTTGATAACCCTTTGATCTTTCTAAAATAAATACTTTGTTTATCCTTACGGTTCCAAAGTTCCATCATTGGTATAAAGAAATCGTAATTCTCAGTAGTAACGTAGTAAGTGATCACTGTATTTTCTTCTGTATTCTTTACAACGTATTCATTGCATTTCATCCCATTTACAGTTCTGCCTTTTCCTTTGCTGATATGGCATTTACCTTTCATTACAGGAGGGATCTCGCTCTTTTGATCACCCCAAACTTTACGTTTTGGATTCACAAACTTGATGGTCTTGGCATCAAGATCAAAAATAAAACTTCCTTCAATATTATTGCTTCTCTTTGCGTATTGGTCAATTTTTATTTTTTTATCCTTAACCCAATATGTGTTTAAAGTAGTGTCTTTAAGAGTATAATACTTAAACTCAAGCGAACCCGAAAATTGGGCGAACGTACTCAAAAAGGCCAATCCGAAGAATAAAGTAAAAAACGATCTCATACAATTATTAATTTTGTAAGTAAATTTATGAATTTAAATCAATTCCCCAAATTCTCATTTGGTTCAGGCTGTCTAACAGTCAGCATATCTAATTGTTTATCAATACAATACAGTCAAATTATCAAATTCGTTTAAACAATATATGTTTAAACAGATAAATCAGTACCTTTACTTGAAGTATTAACTAAAAAATTAATCCAATGAACTTAAAAGAAAAAATTGAAGAGATGAATCAAATGATTCTTACCGGAAAACAAATGGATGCTTTTGAAAAGTATTACCATGAAGATGTTGTAATGCAGGAAAATTCTAATCCACCTACAGTTGGAAAATCCGCAAATCGAGAAAGAGAATTACAAGCTATGCAAATGATTGAATCATTTCATGGGGCGGAAGTGAAATCACTTACTGTTGGTGATAATGTAACAACATCTGAATGGGAAATGGATGTTACCTATAAAGGAGCTCCTCGTATGAAAATGTGCCAGGTTGCAGTTCAGAAATGGAAAGATGGACAAATTATTAACGAACGTTTTTATTATTCAAACTAATAAAATATAAAAATGAAAGCAAAAGCAATTTCAATAAATTCCGAAACTCTTTTCATGTCGGTGTTTCAGGAAAACAAGAACAACAATGATTCAGATAATCACTATATTCCGGGTGCATGCAACATTGGTCCCGAAGAAATAAACAGAAGAAAAAAAGCAACCCTATTTTCAATTGTATTTACTATTACAGTAATTGTTTTGCTATTTATGCTTGATGCAAACAAAATATGGAGATTAACTCTTTTTATCCCTGCCACTTCACTTGGTGTAAGTTTTCAGCAATGGTATTTTAAGTTTTGTGTTGCTTTCGGAATAAAAGGCGTATTTAATTTTGGAGATATCGGCAAAACATTTTCCATTGATCAAAAAGAAAATTACAGAAAAGATCGTATTAAGGCATGGCAAATGATTATATCGGGTATGGTATTTGGCTTGATATTAGCTTTGATATTTTATTTTATACCTTAAATGAGGAACGTAACAACTATTTAAGAACTTTAAAAAAATATGGGGCAAAAAAAATACATAGATGAAAAGATGAAAGAGTTTGCTATGAATATTAAAGAATTTACTATCGGACAAACTATTATTGATTCAGACAACACCAGTTGCGAAATATCCAATAAGACAAACAATAGTATTGAAGTTTTAATTATACGAAAAAGTGAAAAAGGAAACAACTGTAAGCAATGGTTTGATATGAAACAATTTAATAAGAGATTTAAAACTTTGAATTAGAAAAATTTTAAGGCGTTTTTTTGGGTAAATTACTAATGACGTACCCAAGGCAAAACAGAAATCATTACAGAATCGAAATTTTGAAAATAATAAACCCAAAACTTAAATAATAACAACTATGGAACCAATAAAAATATCTAAAGCGAGAAAAGTAACAACATGGATTTTCGTAGGGCTTATGTCAGCCTTATTTATTATGAGTGCATCAATGAAACTGATGGCGGGTGCAAATGCGGAAATAGCACAAAACTTTATTAAATGGGGATTGGATGGTAAGCTTATGTTAATAGGAATGGGCGAACTCATTGCTGCCATTTTCTTTCTAATTCCGCGAACATCATCATTAGGAGTTTTGTTGCTCTCTGCTCATTTGGGAGGTTCAATTGCAACACACATGGAACATGGAGAAATGTTCATTCCTCAAGCAATTATGTTGTTATTAGTTTGGGTTGCCAATTATTTACGCAATCCGGAAATGCTCGCTTCGTTCACAAAAAAATAATTTCATGGAACGCAAAGATTTTTTAAGACTTTTAGCGTTAGCCCCATTTGTCACACATAATATGAAACTACAGGCATTTTCAAAAATAACGTCTTCATTTTCTTCAACTAAGAAAATGCCTGTGCTTTTTACATCACATGGAAATCCAATGGACATTCCTTTAGGGCTAAATGCAAATCCGTTTTTAACGAGTTTGGCACAAATAGGAGAAAAGATTAAAAAAGAAAATGAAGTAAAAGCTATTTTGGTAGTATCAGCTCATTGGTGCACTAAAGGGACTTTTGTAAATGTAAGCTCAGCACCTGAAACTATTTATGACTATTACGGTTTTCCACCCGAATATTATACTCAGAAATACCTTGCTCCCGGTTCACCTGAAACGGCAAAGGAAGTAACCAAGCTTATTCCAAAAGTTAAAGAAACAACAGAGTGGGGTTTAGATCATGGTGCATGGCCTATGCTTAAACACATGTTCCCAAAGGCTGATGTTCCGGTTTTTGAGATGAGTATTGATTATTACCAATCCGCACAATATCATTTTGATTTAGCAAAACAACTCAAACCTCTGCGAGATAAGGGCGTTTTAATTATTGGCAGCGGTGCGGTTGTGCATAATATAAAGGAAGCGGGTAAACGCTTTTTTAATGGGAATATGAAGCCTTATGGTTGGGATATAGAGTTTGATCAATGGATAAAACAACAACTAGATAAACGAGATATACAAAGCATAGTCAATTACGAAAAAAATAAATTAGGCTTAATGGCTGCTCCCACCCCCGACCATTATGTGCCTTTAATCTACAGTCTTGCTCTAATGAATGAGAATGAAAATATTGAACATACTTTTGAAGAAATCCTTCCAGCGTTTAGCAACAGGGGTTTTCGTATAGGTTAAAAAATTATGAAGTTGTATCATTGAACTAAAATATATGGGCTGGCGGTTGCAGTTTGACTTTCAGAATAGTTTGCTCTTCCATGTGAACTGCTGCTGAAACTCTGCAATACCGGCCCTCCAATACTCTTAAAAATGAATTACAAAAAATTAGTATTAACATTAAAGGATGAAAGACATGAAGTTATATTTATTGTAGAAATCCAAAACAATGCTTCAAGAAAAATCAAAGCAAATTTTCTGAAACTACCAATAGGTATAGATTTGGGATTCTATACAGGAAGATATGCTTATGATACTAATGAAGAAACTATTATTTCGGATATCCTTAAAAGGTTAGAGATTGATAAAAAGTCCGGAGATTATTTCATCAGGGAAGAGTATTCAGAATAGGGTTCTTCCATATATTCATTTCTATAACAAATAATAGCGTTTTGGCAGATATTATTAGGGTGTAATTGGAAAACAATAATAATTAATTAGGGTGTAATTTTATAAATATGAAATTGGAAGAAGAAATTAAGCAAAGTAAATTCAGGAGTGAATTTCAAAAAACAATTATAAATATTTATTACACTAACAGCTATATTTTCTCAAAGTTCCAGGATTTGCTTTCCGAATATAAATTAACAGTTCAGCAATATAATATTCTACGAATACTTCGAGGACAATTTCCTAAAACAGCCTCAATTGGAGCAATAAAGGAAAGAATGCTTGATAAAAATTCCGACATAACAAGAATAATTGATCGACTAGTTATTAAGCAATTAGCCGAAAGAAAAAACAGCATAAGTGATAGGCGAGTTGCTGAGATTAAAATAACAAAAAAGGGGTTGAGCCTTCTTGAGAAAATGGATTTAGTTGATGTAAAATCGGATAGTATTCTCTCACATGTAAATGAAACAGACCTGAAGAAACTAAATGAACTTTTAGATAAGATCAGAATTTAGTCCTAAAACCGTTTATTTTTCATATAATTAGGATTTATTTGTTTAAACAAGTATTGTTTAACAATTGTTTACTATCTTAGTATCTATTAATTTAGATTAGGATTCAATGTCAAAAGAAATTGCAAGGGAAATTGTTAAAGAAAATAACATTCAAAAAATAAATTTCCTCATTGCGAACTTGCATAAGCCGGAAACCGAATTTGATTTTATTAGTTTGATTTATGAAATCAGTTTAATCAAGCCTGATCTTCTAGTAGATCATTTTGGTGAAATAGCGATATGTCTAAATTCAAATAATAGCAACGTACACAAATTCACCCTATTAACTTTTTCAAATTTAGCCAATAAAAAATGGAAAAATATATGGGATTATCGCGACAGAGTTTGTGATGTAGTAACGACAGGTGACTTTCTTGTTTTAGAATCAGGGCTTTCACTTTTTTTAGAAATGGCAAAATTCGGGGATGGGGAAATAAGAAATCAAGCCTCTCATTGTGTTTCAGCAATTCTCGAAACTCTTCCCGTTGAAAACCTTCAAAAATTTACTAAAGCTATTGCTGAATCGGATATTTTATTTAAGGAAAAAAATCTTGCAATAATTGAAAAAAGAACCAAATTGCAGTAGGTTAAAAGAAGCATACAAACTTAAAAAAATAAAATTATGGAAATTAAAGTTGTATTAAGAGATAAGAGTTGCAAAATACTTTCAAAATTATTTTTACCTATTCAGTTTACGTGTATTCAGTCTGCGTATTAACTTTATTACTATGAATAATGAACCAAATATTCGTGAGGCCTTAATGAAGTACATAATACTTCACAGTAGTTCGTATTCAAAAGCAAGGCTCAAGTCCTTTACGATCCTTGAGCTTATAGTTCTTAAAACAGAACTTGAACTCCAAGAAATGAAATCTAAAGCTAACTAATACAAAAAACTGTTTATATGTGGCCTAATTACTTTATAAACCGCTCCGTTTTAAGTCAACGAAAATGGTCTTTCTTTCTAAATATCTTTAGCAATCATTTAATAGCCCGCTTCATAATTAGTTCAATTTTATTAATATACATTTGACCCTATTTGAGTATGACCACTGTAAAATGCAATTACGATCCCATAACCCACGCGCTCAAGGCTAAATTACATCCCGAATCCAATAACTCATTGTTTTCGATACTAATTGATAATTATCACGACCCGGAAAATTTAGGAGATGTTATTGTTTCCGTTACTGTCGGCCAAAGGATGACTCGTCCATACGAATTTAATTTTGTTGACATGGTTCAAAATGCTGATGAACTCAACAAAGCGGTCTTTGTTATTCCATTGGATTATTTAAACAGCAACCCTCCTTATTCTGTTATGCTCTATTCCGAAGAAGAGAGTATTGATATTAGTAAATGGAAAGTTCAAATTAGTTGGAATTAATTCTATGATTCTAAAGCGTAACTTCTTTCTTTAAACCGTAATAAATATAACACATTATTCTTTTTGAAATTCCAATAACCACTTATACGCTTTGTCGCAATCTGAAAATATTTTAGTTGGCGTTTCAGGTTTGCTTAGAGTAATAAAGAAATTCAATAACAAACTGCTAGGCCCCGATCCTTTAACTACTGCCCTTGCCAATGTTTGCTTTAAATCAACACTTTTCACAAACGAGCGCGCCTTCTTATCCATGCTAAATACTAATCGCGCATCAATCAATTTAAGTACCTTCTTACCCTCAGAGAATTTCTTTATCACGAGTGCATTATCAACGGCATCCTCATAATCAACACGCACATTCTTAATCATAACCATATGTAAAACATTGTTATCATCCATATGTATACTTGCTGTACGAGTTATTACTTTATCCACAGGGTAAAGTTCTTTTAAAAATCGTTGCAGTATTAAATAACCTATAACTGGTAAAATATAAGCCGTAACTGGCTATTTTAAGAAAGTATCTGGCTAAAATAAAAAAGCCGCCTCAGTTTCCTGAGACGGCCTCTCTTAACAGACACTCAACTACCCTGCATCTGCTTTTGTAAGTTTGGCACTACTGGCAATCGCATCAATTAATTTTGCCTTGGTCATGCCTGAAATCAATCCAATTCCTGTTAATACAGATATTGGCATTGGCGACATTAATCTTCCCGCGTCTGCTTTGGTAAGCTTAGCACTTTCCTTTATTGCATCAATCGTTTTTGCTTGGTCTTTATCGCTTAACTGTGCAAACAGAAAAATTATTGTCCGTTTGAATATTTCACTTTGTTTCATATTACTTTGATTTTAATAAGGGGCGGACTTTATCCCGCCCCTCGATTCTACTTTACCCTTCTGAATTTTAAACCACTTACTTGTTTGTATTGGCTACTGCTCGCTCCGAAGATCGATTTTACATAGCTTTTACATTCTTGGGCAATGTCTACAAGTCCTGTTATTTTCTT
>CAYYUS010000148.1:0-6519 GCA_964474925.1 uncultured Akkermansia sp.
AGAGATTTCTTTGGCCAACTCAAATTTGAAACCTGGTGTTTATTTCTTGAAATTATATTCTAATTCGAAAATGGCGCTGAGTAGGAAGATAGTTGTGGAGTGATGTTAAACTTTTACTTCTTCATCACTCTCAATTCCCCAACCGCATTACTTGTTTTAAAAAAGTAAATTGTTTTGTCAATAACCGAATAAACGGGGTTATTGTACATGTCGTAAATGGCAAAGGAATTATATCCCTCTCTTTTATATTTGCCAATAACATAAAACGCCTCGTCGTCGCCTGATTTAAATTTTATATATCTACCATCCGTTGTAATATATCCCAAATTAACTTTGGCGGAATAGATAACAACATGGTATTCTATCTCGGATTCATCTATCCATTCGCCGTCAGGCTCCTTTTGATTTGTTGTAGCGGTTGTTTTTGTTGGTGTTGTATTCACAGTTGTAGTTGCAGCGGTATTAGAAACAAGGTTAACGGCCGGATTGGTATATGTACCACTCGCAGTAGTTACTAAATTAATTCGCGTAGGGGTATTAGCCACTTGGATAATGGCAAGTGTTTTTTGACCGTTATTTGTTGGGTTGGCCGACGGAGCATCCGGTGCCGCGGGTGCTTCCGTGAAATGTTCAATAGGAATCTTCAGATCCTTATTTAGTTCATGGGCCCTCAAAAATTTAGCATAGGCCTCTTCCTTATTATTTAAATTCCACAAACTCACTGCAAGGTTGTAATGAAGCAAGGCATTGGTCGAATCGGCCGAAATTCCTTTAGTGTACCAATCAACGGCTTCTTTGTAATTCGATTGCATCACCTTAGTTTGCCCCAATAACAAATAACAATATCCCGAAAATGTTTTGTCGTGCATATTTCCGTTATTCGAAAGCGTGTCGAGGTTGAGGGCTGACAAGATCTTTGCATCAGCTTGCACCATATCTCCCAATTTGTTGAACAGCAATCCCAAAATAAAATAATAAACTTTATGCACTTCGTCGGAGACCCTGAAATCAAAGATGTCGGGAACTTTTATCACCGGCCTGTCGTGTACAAACGCGTTCATTGTTGTGTTCCCGGTATTGCAAAGAAAGATCCTGCACTGAAAATTCTTGGAAAATTCATTGTTCTGGTCAATTCTGTGTCCAAACACCAAAATACCGCGTTCAAAACCCGTCTTTAGGAACGTATCGCGTAAAAGCTCTAATTTATTCTTATTATAAGATCGCAAATGCGAATCGATCGTCTCAGCGCCTATCGTATCTTGCTTATCATATATGTACAATGAATCATTAAAGTAATTACCAAGGTCAAGAGAAAATCGGTCAGTGCCCTTATCAATAAAATTACTAATAACTATCCCAAACTTTTTGTGATTGGGATGCTTATGAAGAAATGTGTCATAAAAATAAATACCGCCACTTGTTATTACTATGGCGGTAAATAAGATATTATTCAAAACCAATAATTTTTCTGATCGTTTCCTTTTAGGCTCCGGAAAATTCCAATGTACTTGCCCGAAACGGGTTACATTTGAGGTTGTGATCTTTATTAAAATACTACGTGTGATCAGATAAGCACCCAAGGTGATCAGAACTAAGCTCAATTGCCATATATGCACACCGTATAGAAGACTTGAAAGACCTCCGATGGCTGTGATGATGCCGCTAATTAATGAAAGTGATTTTTCGTATTTAGCGACAAGCGTTTTAATTTCCGTAAACAAGGTCATTCTTTATGGTTCTGGAATTAAATATATGCGGTTCTGAAAGACAAAACAAAAGGTCTAAATAGTAAAGTTGAAATTTTTTGGAGTTTAATTAAAAAAGGTAGGGAAAACCCTACTAAAACTTTTCGAAGTAATATATATTTTAGACAGAGAGCATCAAGTTGTGGTATATAAAAACAAACCGTTCTAATTTATAAAATATGAAAATCGAACAATTTACACACGAGGCAGCAGTCCTCAATATCATTTCGCAATTAAAAGAAGAAAAGATCCACGAGAAAGAATTTTCTGACGTAACAGATGGTGTTCACCAATATGTAGATCTTGTTATGGAAGGTGGAGGTGTTCTTGGTGTTGCGTTAGCGGGTTACGTTTATGTTCTGGAACAAATGAATATTCGTTTTCTTCAACTGGGAGGAACTTCTGCAGGTGCTATCAACACAATGCTTATGGCCGCAGCAGGACCAATTCAAGAAGCTAAAACCGAATGGATATTATCACAGATCTGCAATAAAAACTTTAATGATTTTGTAGATGGAGATAAGGATGCTCGCGGGTTCATTGACGCATTACTCAACGACGCAGGCACGGTTAAACTATCGATTAAAGGATTACAGGTCATCGATAATTTCCATAATGACCTTGGCTTGAATCCCGGAAATAACTTTCATATGTGGATGAAGTCTTTGCTTCAATTAAAAGGAATTAAAACATTAAAGGATCTTAATGAGGTTAGGAAGAAAAGCCCGAATGGCGGATTATATAACCGCTATGATAAAAATCTAAAGTATGGATCGGAAGTATATGAAAGAGTAGTGATCGTAGCCGCGGATATCTCAACTGAAAGCAAGATCATATTTCCTGAAATGTCGCATTTGTTTTGGAGCGACCCTGATATGGTAAATCCAGCCGATTTTGTGCGTGCTACGATGTCAATTCCATTTTTCTTCTGGCCTTATCGGGTTAAAGATATTCCTCAGGGACCAAAAGCTTGGGAGAACTGGAAGGGTTGCACCGGTTATGTTGGTAATACACCATCAGAGGTTACGTTTGTAGACGGAGGAATTATGTCAAATTTCCCTATCGATATTTTCCATCAGCACACCAAAGTGCCTTACGCGCCTACCTTAGGAGTGAAGCTAGGTGAAGACAGGGCAGAAGCAAGAGAGACCGATAAATTGTTTCCCTATTTAGGAGCGATCTTTGACTCGGCACGTCATATTCACGATTACAATTTTTTACTTAAAAATCCTGATTTTCAAAAGTTGTTATGTATGATCGATGTAGACGGGCACAATTGGCTCGACTTTGGCATTAAAGATGAGGCGAAAATTGATCTGTTTGTACGTGGCGCAAAAGCTGCATCAAATTTCCTAAGAACATTTAACTGGTCAAATTACAAAGAGATTAGAAAGGGTCTTGCAGGAGCTTATCTGGCTGCAAATATTAAACCTTCGGGAAGTATAGCTTAGGTTTATTTCTTGAAACTGTATTCCTCTTCGAAGATGACATTGAACAAGAAGATCGTTATTAATTAGTTCTCCTTATTATTTAATATTCCTAGGCAAACTCATTTGATTTTGTTGAGATTACTTTGCGTCTGATAAAACTATCTTATAGAATAGTCTCACAAAGATTGTAATACTTATTAACCCCCAAATACAAATTCCAGAATGAAAACTTACAATTAATTTAAATACCGCTTCTCCATATCTGCTTACAAAGTCTTCGATACCCCTAATTGGTGAAATTATCAAATAAAGAAAGATTGAATATAATAGTAAGCCAAAGGAAATTGATAGGGCGATCTTATGATAGGAGATAAGTGTTTTGTAACTTCCATGGTTTCTCATATCGCTTACTGCCTTACTTGAACTGTTAACTATTAATCCTAGAAGAGTCAGTAAAAACCCAAATAAAGTAGAACAAACTTTTATGATTAGATCATAATATTTATCTGTTGTTATAGCCGCATGCTTATACCAGTATTTGAAAACAAGATAAGCTGTGATCGTCCCAATAACAAGTCCTATAAATTTTTCAATATAGTATGAAAATGTTTTATCCATAATTGTGCCTAATCTCCAAACATAGTTTTAAAATCAAGTAGGCATTTCTTGTACAAAGATTTAATCTCTTGCTTTCTTTGGGTTTCAAGTAAATCAGAATTTTCTCTTGGTTCTTCTAGATAAATATGTTTTATGTAACGGTCAACTAAAAGGTCGATAGCTTCTAGTTTTTCGACCCCCTCTTCTGGATCGGTTGCGTATCCAGAAACCACTACCCTTTTAATGTTTTCTTTACCACTTCGTGTGCCTAAAAGCTTCTTAACCTTTGTGATCATATCTCTCATGGTTATATTAGCCAATCCTTTTCCTCCCTGCTTCTTTGACGCCACTTCAAATTTACCGGTAAAACTTTCAGAATCCAGAGCATTGCTCATCTCAATTGTTTTGCTCAAAGGATTATTCTCATGATCGAATTCCTTGATAAGGGATTTTGGGTTAGAGAATTTTATTTCAAAAGATTTATAATAGTTCATCTGTTTCATTCGTGTGTACTGATCTGGTTTTAAAATTGGATCGATTGTTAATGAAAATTTTTCATCCCAACGTTCATCTTCCTTACAACAATTTTCAAGACATTTTAAAAAGTGATTTACATAAGATCCAAATTTGTTTATTTCATAAAGGAGTATTTTTCTTTTTTTCTCATAAAGAAATACATTTCCATATGCTAAGCCTTCACCTGGTCTTAATCCTAATCGCGCTATTGATTTTTCTTTACGGTGCTTTTTTGGTGGGACATTGTGCTTTCGTATTGTTTCTACAACCCCAACTATTATATCACCTTTCTCTAAAATCGTCACGGCTATATCCTTGCCATTAACATACGCCTCATATTCCTTTACTGTATCGCTTAATAATATATTTTCAAATTTTAATCTGGAGCCTTCTTCGGCCTCTAAAACGACCGTGAACGTCTCTACTATTTTCTTGGATTTTGCCATAATTTCGTATCTTGACCTATTCTAAATTTAAGCATTAATTTGAAATCCATCAATTAGGGTTTCCCCTACTAATTAATCTAAAGGAGCTTACATTAGCCTAAGATTTCTTTATCTCAAACTTATTTCATAACAGTAAAAGATCTGCAGTATAAACTACTCAATTATTATTTATCCTAAATATCAAACCAATAGTTCCGAAATGGTTCCAAGGACTCGTGTTATGATTTCCGGGTTTATTATTCTCACCGTACTTATATGTTTTTGTATTTACCGGCAGATCAAACTCAGGAGTTGTAAATGTTTGGCGGATCACGAGGCCGCAATACCTAAATTTGAAATTGAATGTAAATTCATGAATATTGATTTGTCTCATAATTTGGTCACCTCTAAGCACATAAGGATCAGTTGGCGAACCCGGATCTTCATCAACGGCCTGTTTAAACACACCATAACCCTCTAACATTGAATTGTGCTGCACGTACCTGAAGAGCAATTTGTAATTGAATAAAAAATCAGCATGATTCTTTTTTCGTTGGTTATTAAATGGCATATTTATTCCACCCGACGATTTAAAACTCTTAGTGCAAAAATTCACACCCAAAGACGCAGAGGTCATATCATGTCCAACTTTTAGCTCAACGGGAATTGAAATATTAATATACTCCATCCATTTAAATCTGGAAACATGCGTTTGTTCCTTAATTCCTAATTTCCGTTTTGTAAAACTTGTTATAGCTCTACTTAAAAACCAGTTTTTTGAGAGCACCATTAATTCCATTGTGGTTTCATAACTCACAGCCATTCTACCTCCTGCGGCAATTTGCGAATCCCAACCTTGTGGTTTAACCGAACCTATGGTAACATCCCTGTGAATCGTTGATTGAATACTATTTGGTGATGTTGATCCTATGCTCCCAATTTTAAATTGCGAAAATATTCTGAAGCGGCCATGTCGGTATATTCTATACTTTGCTCTGCCAAAATATGTAATAGATGCGTATGGTCTGTCGGAAGAATCAACCGAGGTGCCTGTTTTAAATATAGATGTATCGCGCAGATATGGCGTATACCCTTCACCACCAACAAACACAGATTGGTATGAATACCAACTTCTACTGTTTGGGTTCCACCAATTGTCGTTTTTAAGTTTTGTAAATCTCATTTTCAACCAATCGGTAGTAACTTCTATTCTAAAGGCGCCTGTAAGATCACGGTCTTCATTAAGATCCTGCCTTACATGTAAAAAATCATTGGTGTGTTCAGCATAAATTGTTTTAACTTTTTTATTTGATGCCTCGGTAAACGCATACATAGAGAAGTCTTTACCAACTACTTCTTCCACTCTTTTTCTTACCAACGAAATGATCTCTTTTAAAATATAAGGACTTAGGCTAGTATTATAGTAATTAACTTCACTTGAATCTAACCGCCTTTCAAGAATATATTCAAGCCAGGTAATGGTTTCGGTATGAGTTATTTTGTCTAAATAATATTTTAAGAACAACTCGTTATATTTATCAAGAGAATCAATTTTGAGCGCAGTAATTAATTCCTGATCAATAATTCCAAACACAATATTCTTATTTTGTTCATTAATGAGTTCTCTCTGTTTTTTTAATAGCTTTTCAGATTTGTTCTTCTTAAGCGATGCATTTACTTTATCTATTTCAGCGTTCAGCCTGATTGTATTCTCGGTAGTTAATCCACCATAACGATTTCTCAAAGCTGTTTGATATGAATTAAAATCACCACAAAAAATCCGGGTTAAATGTCTCACATAACAAG
>CAYYUS010000149.1:0-2599 GCA_964474925.1 uncultured Akkermansia sp.
TATTTTACAAGATCAAAGTTCTCGCCGTCTTTTATATTTAAAAAATGTACACTATCCATTTTTTGCAAGGGAAGATCTTTGAGTCCTGAAGTGTGTGTAAGTAGATGTCTGATCTTTATTTTTTTGGCAAACTCTTTATTTTTAAAATCGGGAATGTATTTTAAAATGCTGTCCTCTAAATTTAATTTACCTTCTTGCTGCAAAATTAAAATGCCATAAGCAATGAATGTTTTTGAAAGTCCACCGATATTCACGAGCGTATAATCATCAAATTGTTTTTTGCTTTCAACATCAGCAATTCCAAATGGTTTATAATATAGTATTTGATTTCCCATCTGAACGTAAATGTATCCGCCCGGATCATTTTGGTTGATGGATGAAAAAACCGAATCGAGTTTTAATTTTAAGGGATCGGTATAAAATTGGGAATACGATGAACCAAAGAAGAGAATGCACAGTAAACTATAGAGGCCTTTTTTCATTTGGCTTTAAAGGTATTGAAATTATTGTTTCAATGGATGTACTTAAAGGGTCACTTACTGAATGATGGTTTTTTACTTGCCAGTCGTTTTTTTCTGCCAGTAAGCGGTTATTTTCTCTATCTGTGGCTTATCAAAATACAATTTGTAGTCGCCATTCATCTTTGTTTCAAATATCACAACGCCTTCGCCTTTTTCTTCTCCTAGGTAATACATATTCACTTGCTCACCATCTTTATGCATCGATTTTGGTCCGGCAAATGTTACCGTTTTAAAATTTATTTGACAAAGCGCCCAATGGGCTATCACATTTTTATCGGGATCGTTAAGCGCTTCAATTAGTTTTGCATTGGCCGATCTACCAATGCGCAATAATTTTTTAGCGGCTTTGCTTTCTACTTTAAAAGTGGCCTTGTGATCATGATCTATAATAAAATCTTTATTGCTTAAAGCTTTAATACATAGATCTATTTTTTTGGATTGCGCTTGTTCAACGTATGTACTTAAAAGCAGCAAAATTGTAATTATCTTTTTCATCTCTCTTTCAATTATCAAAAAGCTAACCAAAAAATAATTTTTGGCTATTTTTATATATATTATACGAATTTGGTAACGGAAGGTTGCAAGTTAAAATATTAATAATCAATTAGTTAAATAGTGTTAAAAGAACTTCTGTTGCCTCAAAGAAAATCTGTAAATTAGTAAGTAGCGCATGAAAAAATTAGTCCTTATTTCTATTATAAGTTTAAGTCTGCTAAAGGCTCAAACGGTGTATTTAGATTCATTAAAAAATGTTTTTCGCACAGCAAAGCATGATACATTAAAAGGAAATGCGCTTCTTTTGATGATAGCCAATGAATTTGATGATAAAATTTGGCCTAGTTATAATAAAGAACTTGAAAAGATCGCGCTTAGAAATGTGAAGCTCGGGTCTGAACCAAAGAACAGGTTAGATTTTGTTTATACACTTTATTTGGCAAACGTTTATTCCAATTACGGTTTTTGCGAATATTACATGAATGCCAATCCCGAAAAAGCAATGGAGTGGTTCGAGAAATCTCTTGAATATAATAGAAGGATAAAAAACGAAGTTGGTGAGGCAGATATTTACAATTATATGAGTGTGGTATTAAAGAACAAAGGCGACCTTAAAAAGTCTATGGAGTATAATTTTAAAGCATTAGGTATAAAAGAGAAATTGAACGATAAGCAAGGTATTGCAGCAGCGTGTGTGAATTTAGGAATGATCTATTTTGAACAAAAGAATTTTAAGAAGGCCGAAGAAATGTACCGAAGGAGTTCGAGTTTGTACAAGGATGTGAAGAATGCCGATGGACATGCGAATACACTAAACAGTTTGGCGCATTTATATTGTCAAATGGAAAAGTACGACAGTGCTTTGATAAATTACAAGCAAGCTTACGCCATAGTTGAAAAGATAGGCGACAAATATGCCATGAGCGGCGTAATGGTGAACATTGGAGAATTTTATTATAAATATGGCGACCCAGATTGCGATTCTTCTAAGAAAGATTGTAGGCCAACTAATTTGGCAAAGGCAAAAGAGTGTTTTGAAAAGGCTTTAGCCATAGCCGAAGAGAATAAAAGTGTTCATGGTATTTGTGGCGCTAAAAATCATTTGGGATGGGTAGCTTATCGAACGGGGAATTACAAAGAAGGAAAGGTCTTGTCGCTGGCAGCGCTTGAGTTGGCAAAGAAGTTAAAATTCCCTGCCCACATACGAAATTCATCGGAGCTGCTGTACCTTATTGAACGTAAGGAAGGAAATTTTGCAAAAAGTTTGGAGTATTATCAACAGTATATTGTGATGCGCGACAGCGTGCGGAATACAGAGCATACCAAAGAATTGCTGAAGAAGGAATTGGAATATGATTATTTAAAAAAGAAGGAAATAGATAAAGCTAACAACGATAAGGAGCTGGCAATTTCGGAGGAGCGAGAGAATAAGCAAAAGCTGGTAAGTGTTTTTGTTGGAATTGGATTGGTGCTTGTGTTGGTATTTGCTGTGATCATTTTTAATCGTTTACGCGTAACAAATAAACAAAAGAAGATCATTGAAGAGAAGAATCATTTGATCGAGGAAAAACAAAAGGAAATTC